>NZ_JBHILT010000013.1:0-64593 GCF_042193405.1 Bartonella sp. TT110JLCBS | reverse complement strand
GTGCTTCAGGGGTTGTTTCCGGAGCCATATAAGCTAGGGAGAGCAGTGAGGTGGAGAAAAAAAGAGATCTTAGCCTTTACTCCAAAGAAAAATAAGGAGAAAATAAGAACAAATTAGGTAAAGTTGTATAAACCGTAGAAGGTGGACTAAAAAGTGGTCTAAAAATGGTTATTTAAAGAAAAAATCTATATATTTAATATGTTAAAGATACAAAATGGTGCCCAAAAGAGGACTCGAACCTCCACGCCTTACGGCACAGGTACCTGAAACCTGCGCGTCTACCAATTCCGCCATCTGGGCTTATAAAATTCATCTAAGCGCATGAAGAAACTCTGTCAATAAAATTATAGAATTTATTTTTTCAGCTTAAAACGATAGAATTGAATTTTTGAGGGAGATCATGATTTTAGAAGTTTAAGGTTAGAAGTTTAGGGTGTGAGGACTGTCTTTGATAAAATTGTTGAATCCGGATTAAATGTGTAAATAATAGGAATGCCGGTCGCTAATTCTTGAGATATAATTTCCTCACCAGTTAGACCTTCAAGCGCCATAATAAGAGCACGAAGAGAGTTTCCATGTGCTGCGATCAAAACAGTTTGGGAGCGCAAAATATGAGGCTGGATATGGTAAAGATAATAAGGCCAGATGCGCGCACCGGTGTCGCGTAGGCTTTCTCCATTCGGCGGCGCAATCGTATAGGAGCGGCGCCACATTTGCACTTGTTCTTGCCCCCATTGTTGGCGTACTTCATCTTTATTTAAACCAGAAAGATCACCATAATTACGTTCATTTAATGCGGGACTTTTTATCACTTCTAAATCTGATTGTCCCATTTGCTCTAAAATGTGCTGAGCGGTTTTTTGAGCTCTCTGTAAGGCAGATGTATAAGCGATATCAAACTTTAAACCATATTCTTTTAGTTTTTCTCCTGCTGCTATCGCTTCTGCATGACCTTTTTCTGTTAAATCGGGATCTTTCCAACCGGTAAAAAGGTTTTTGAGATTCCATTCACTTTGTCCATGACGAATGAGTACAAGTATGCGTCCCATTATGAATTGCCTCTATTCTATTGATTGTTTAAAATTCATCGTTCAATCCCAAAACATCGAACATTGAATAAAGACCGCTTTCATGATTTTGTGCCCATAAAGCTGCTTTTAATGCACCGTTGGCAAAGATAGAGCGTTCTTGCGCTGTATGTGAAAGAATAATGCGCTCATTGGAACCGGCAAAAATGACACTGTGTTCTCCAACAACTGTTCCACCACGTGAATAGGAAAAGCCAATGGTGCCTTTTTTGCGTTTACCTATATGACCATTGCGTTCGTTGACACCCACATTTTTAAGCATAACATTGCGCCCTTCAGCTGCTGCTTGGCCAAGAAGAATGGCTGTTCCAGAAGGGGCGTCAACTTTGTTCGCGTGATGCATTTCATAAATTTCGATATCAAAATCATCGGCTTCTAATGCTTTAGCGGCTTTCTTTACAAGGTTTGCTAAAAGATTTATTCCAAGGCTCATATTTCCGGATTTGACAATTGTTGTATATTTTGCAAAATTTGCAATTTTTTCTTCTTCTGTTTTGCTAAATCCTGTGGTGCCAATAATATGGACAAGGCTTTTTTGAGCAGCGTAGTTAGCATAAAGAATACTGGCTTCTGGTTGTGAAAAATCTAAAATACCTTCTGTATTAGAAAAGGCATTTTCGGGATTGTCAGTGATACTAATCCCAAGAGAATCAGAACCAATTAAGGCACTGGCATCTTTTCCTACAAACGGTGAGCCTTTGCGTACAAGAACAGCACAAAGCTCTACATCTCTCCTCTGCTGGATTGCTGTAATGAGTTCACGTCCCATTCTTCCATTTGCACCAACAACTGTAAGGCGCATTTTTATCTCCTTATGATACTTTACTGTGCAGTATAGGCAAATTCTTGCCTTCTTTCCAATGGTTCTTTTTCTTTATAGAAAAATTTTTTTCTGCTTTAATTTATCTTGTTGTGCTGTAAGATACTGTTGTTTAGAGCAAGTGATATAAGATCTACAAATTTAAATAGAGATGTTTTTCGTTAGAGGGGGTGATGAATATTCCTAAGTAAGGTTTGCTTATGAAACCTAATGAAGATTGTGTATTACTTTACGCTTTTGTTTCTTTCGTTCTGTAAGGGGGAGCGTTCTTCATGCAAAACAAGATCTCCCAAACAAAATAGACCTATGTTGTCAATTCATGCGCTTTTCTTAAAGAAATATTTATCAATTTTTCTAAACTTATTTTATGATAGTGTTCATGAGTGGTATCACGAGAGAGTATCCATAAATAATATAACATCTATTCTGCGCCACTATCTTTATGCTTCAGAAAAGAGAAAATCAGCACTATCATACGTTTTATTAGCCTTTAATGTTTTAATAATTCTTGGCGCTTAGGCATTTTCATTCTTTTCTTTAATATTTTTTCACTTACCAATTTCATTTGTGACCCATAAGCAAGTGATTTTGATTGTTTCAAATGTGAGGAAGGTAATGAGAAAAAAGTATTTGGAATTGATGATTTAAGTTAAAAATGATTGTATATCAATATATTATCCATAAATAAAATCATGTAAAAAGGGAGTAAAAACAAGATATTAACAAGAAGTTGGATTGTTTACACACGAGAGTTGGTCGGATTCTTCATCCTTGAGGAAAGTCAGTTGAAAAAATTGTTATGTTATAAAAACGCATGATGAGTTTTGTTTATTATAGAGCAAATAGTATATATATTATACAATACATTTTTTCATATATTGGGGAGAATGGAGGATAACATGCGTTAAGTATTATTATTTTATTTGCCGATCTTCTAATAATTCTACAGCCCTTGTATTTAAAGAGAGTCTTTAAAATTCTTTCTTAAATACTTTCTCTCCCTGTACTAATCTTTTTTATGACATGACAAGAAAGTGACTTTTTTGATGCAATTATAAAGGGTCTTATTCTCTGTTAAATATAATTATAAATCAATGCATTATTGTATTATTTATATGAAATGCATAAAAATTCATAAACCTATAAATATCCTTTAGATAAAATATCACTTTTATTTTTGTTTGTGAGAGAAGGCTAGAAATCAAGATCTGCATAGTGAGCACTTGCAACAATTCCGCGGACGCGATCTGTTAAAAGAGAACGAAAAGAAGGGCGTGATTTAATTCTCATATACCAGTCTTTGGCAGCAGGAGATTGTTCCCAGTCAATTTCTCCTAGAAAGTCAAGTACAGAAATAGAGGCTGCTGCTGCTAGATCTGCATAGGACAAGGCAGAACCGACTAAACTATCGCGAGAGGCACAGAGCCAATTAAGATAGTTCATATGTGGTAAAATATTGGCACGTGCATTGCGTAAAATTTGTGAATTAGGAGCACCACCGCCAATGGCAAGTGGCATTTCACGTTTATGGATTCGTTCTCGTACGATATGGCGCGTTGCTTCATTTTCGAATTTATTTAAGAACCAGTCATTGAGACGGCGTACTTCCGCACGATCTAAAGGATTTTCCGGAAAGAGCTTATTTTCTTGTCGTAAACTTCCATGTATTTCGTCTAAATATTCACAGATAACAAGAGGGCCTGATAACGGAACTTCGTGTTCATCGAGAAAAACAGGAACATGACCAGCGGGATTGAGAGCTAGAAATTCGTGTCTTCTTGCCCATTCATATTCTTCAATCAGTTGAGTGGTTACACCATATTCCCCAAGAATGAGGCGTATGAAGCGCGAGGCAGCGGATAGGGGAGAGTGAAAAAGTGTTAGCATAATTTACACTATCAAATAGAGTTGAAGAAAATTCTTTCAAGTAATCATTTTTATAAAGATGCTTGACTAGAAGTACAAGATTATTAGCAGCTGCTAGCAATTATAATTAATAAATTATTAATAACCAGGAATTGTTCTCTTATGCGATGGTTTGCAAAATGGCAGCACGTAATTCTTCTAAACCGATAGCTTTTTCTGAAGAGGTTACAAGAAGCTCAGGATAAGCTGCTGGGCGTTTAAGAAGCTTTGTTTGTGTGCTCATAATTAATTTTTCCAAGGCATTTGATTTGATTTTATCGCTTTTTGTCAAAACAATTTGATAAGAAACGGCTGCTTTATCAAGGAGAGCAAGAACATCTTCATCATTATTTTTGATTCCGTGCCGTGAATCAATCAAGATATATACACGTTTTAACGTTGTGCGCCCCCGTAAATAGCTAAAAATCAAATTTGTCCACGCATCAACGAGATTTTTAGGAGCAGCAGCAAAACCATAACCAGGCATATCTACTAATGCTAGAGGGGGAAGGTCTCCTAGTTGCCCACTGAAGCCATCGGGGACAAAATAATTAAGCTCTTGAGTCCGTCCTGGTGTATTTGAGGTACGTGCTAAGCTTTTTTGTTGGACGAGTGCGTTAATTAAAGATGATTTTCCAACATTGGAACGTCCTGCAAATGCAATTTCCGGTGGTCCTTCGGGGGGAAGAAAGCGTATTGCTGGTACACCACGAATAAAAATCCAATTGCGAGAAAAAATTCCAGAAAGGGAAGAATCTCTTGTCATTCACGCACTTCTTTTTTGGGTGATCTTCTCCAGATGGCTTTCAGATTATCAAAAAGCTCAATTTTGACGCCTTGGCGCTTCATCATGATACCTTGCTGAATGATTGATAATATATTGTTCCATGCCCAATAGATGACGAGACCAACAGGGAAAGAGGCGAGCATAAAAGTAAAGACAATAGGCATCCATGTGAATATCATCGCTTGGGTTTGGTCTTGAGGAGCGGGATTCATACGCATTTGTAAAAACATCGTTATTCCCATAATCAAAGGCCATGCACCAATCATAAGAAATGTTGGCGTTGTATATGGCAAGAGACCAAACAAGTTAAAAAGAGAAGTTGGATCGGGTGCCGCTAAATCTTGAATCCAGCCAAAGAAAGGCGCATGGCGCATTTCAATGGTGATATAGAGAACTTTATAAAGAGCAAAGAATATTGGGAATTGAACCAACATTGGCCAACAACCGGCAAGGGGATTAATTTTTTCGGTTTTATACAGGTCTATTATTGCTTGTTGTTGTTTGGTCCGGTCATCGGGATATTTTTCTTTTATTTCTAGCAACCGCGGTTGTATAAGCTTCATACGTGCCATAGATTTATAAGATTTATTGGCTAGAGGGAAAAGAAGTGTTTTTAAGAGTACTGTGACAAGAAGTATGGCGATACCAAAATTTCCTGTTTGCTTATAAAGAATATCAATGAGAGAAAACATTGGTTTGGTGATGAAATCAAACCAGCCCCAATCAATTAAAAGAGCAAACTTTTTGATTTTTAGGTTATTTTGATAATTATTAATAATTTCAACTTGTTTTGCACCAGCAAAAAGACGATTAGTAACAGTTTTTGTTTCATTTGGGGCAATCGTTAAAGGCGACCCTAGCAAGTCAGATTGATAATGTGTTTGCAAACGATCAAAATAAATAAAACGGCTTGTATATTCTTTATTTTGCGGGGGAATGACTGCTACGGCCCAATATTTATCGGTAATACCAATCCAACCTCCTGTTACTTTAGAGAAGGTCATGCTCTTTTGCCCATTATCAGGATTTGGATCAAGTTCTGCTAAGGTTTTATATTTTTCAGTTTTGAGCGAATCTCCCGCAATTCCTATCATCCCCTCATGAAGCAAATAGGTTGCATTTGTATGTTCTGGTGGCGCTGCACGTGCAACGCGGGCATAGGATGAGAGATATATTGGTTGATCACCTTCATTGCTGATAGAATCCTCAATGGTAAACATGTAATGATCATCAACAGAAAGGGTACGGCGGAAGATTTGTCCCTGTCCATTATTATAAATTAAAGTGATGGGTGTTGAAGGAGTCAGGATTGTATTATTTCCCTCTATTTGCCATTTTGTATCCGATTGAGGTAAGGCTTTTGCTGGCAAAGACGCACTTGCAAAACCAAATTCAGCAAGGTAGGTCGTTTTAAAACCTTTAGGGTTTAGCAAATCGATTTCCGGTGATTTTTTATCGACTGTTAAACGATATTTTTTGAGGTGAAGATCATCGAATTGTGCACCAACAAGATTAATAGAGCCTTCTAGTTCATTGGTTTTGATCGCAATACGTTCTGTTTTGGCCAATACAGCTTTCCGAATTTCAGGTGTCATTGGCTGTTCGATGATAGATGTAGCTTGATGCGTTGAGGCATCGTCAGAAAAATCCGTCGTGGTAGTAGCAAGAGCCGATTGTTGTTTTGATAATTGCTGTGTGACGATTTGTTGTTTTTGTAACCTTGCTTGTTTGGGAGCAACATGAAGAAATTGCCATGCGATGAGCACTACGAAAGATAAGCCAATAGCGATAAAGAAATTGCGGTTATATTCCATCCGTACACCCTTGTTGTTGTTTCTGATGTTTTATTTTTGGTTTTATTCGCCGATTTAACTCACTAATTAAGGATGTAAAAGGCGCATGTAACACATCACGGTACGCTACAATGACATAATCTGTTCCTGCTTCTAGGTGGTTTGTTACACCAACTCTCACGGCTTCACGCAAGCGCCTTTTAATACGATTACGTTTCACAGCATTACCGTTTTTACGGGTAACAGTGAAGCCTACGCGTGCAAAAAGAGAATCTTTTTTTTCTGTTGTTTGTTTACGAGATTTAACTTCGAGCAGAAATAAAGGACCACGTCGTTTTTCTCCTGTACGGACAGCCAAAAAATCTGCTCTTTTGCGAATACGACAGGGATGGTTTTTCTTCATAAAAGAACATTTCGCAATTTCACTAAATGCCTGCAAGCAGGCATTAGAGGTTCATAATGAAAGTTTCACAACGAAGAAATGATGAGAAATCCTCAATAGTTGTGAATATTTAAATGGTTAAGCAGAGAGCCGCTTACGTCCACGAGCACGTCTTGCAGCAATAACTTTACGTCCTCCAGCTGTGGCCATGCGTGCACGAAACCCATGGCGGCGTTTACGGACAAGTTTAGAGGGTTGGTAAGTACGTTTCATTTATTTAAATACCGCGGAGTGCGGCCCTTCTTAATCTTCGTTTTATGAGCAGTTATGCACGAGATAAACAATTTTATCCTATCATACGGCTGTTAACCCATAAGGAAAAATATAAAAAAAGTCAATCTTAGAATGTTTTTCTCTCCCTTGAAAGAATACAAAACACCTTAATAACTGTCTGTGACACTTTTTGTAAAATACTGTAAGGGTTTCAGAAAATAACGATTGAATCTACAAAAAACAAATGACTAGGGCATTAAAGAATTAAAGAAAGTGTGACTGATTACTGTATGCCAATTTTAAATATCCTTTAATATTAAAAGTTTTTTTACAAAATTTTTATCAGAATATTCATTAAAGTGCTTGTAGCATAAACATGATTGATAGGATTTTATATCAGATTTTATGTTTGAGCTTCTTTATTTAAGGATAGTTTCATATTTTTAAAGAGATAAGATATAAGTAATGTACACTTTATAATGCTGAGTAAAGTAGAAAATTATCAGGTGATAAGCCTGTAAGTGTTTTCGTTCTTATGCTTGTATTTTCTGGTATTTTTATAGAGAGGAAAGAACGTGAATCCTATCACAAGTGAGGCTGTCCGCAATGTGTTACGTACAATCAAAGGACCAGATCTTGAAAGCGATATTGTGTCGTTGGGGCTTCTTTCAGAAATATTGATTGCTGATGGAAAGGTTTTTTTTTCCATTACAGTTCCTGAGGGAGGTGTGCAAGAATGGGAATCATTGCGTCGTTCTGCTGAAAAGATGGTATGTGCCTTGGAGGGCGTGGAATCTGTTGTTGTCACACTTACAGCTGAAAAAACAACAAAGGCTGCATCTAGACGGAGAGCAAATCTCTTACCGATCAAAATGCCCATAGAAGGTGTGCGGCATGTGATTGCTGTTGCTTCTGGAAAAGGAGGGGTAGGAAAATCTACGATGGCAATAAATATCGCCTTAGCTTTACAAGATTCTGGTTTCAAGACGGGGGTGATGGATGCTGATATTTATGGTCCTTCGTTGCCACGTTTGACAGGACTTGTTAATCAAAAACCACAGCTTATTGGAGAAAAAAAGCTTCAACCTCTTGAAAAATTCGGACTGAAATTGATGTCGATGGGATTTTTGGTGGAGGAAGAAAAGCCGGTGGTCTGGCGCGGTCCTATGGTTATGGCAGCTGTAACGCAATTGTTACGAGATGTTGTATGGGGCCCTTTGGACGTTTTAGTCGTTGATATGCCGCCCGGTACAGGGGATGCACAATTAACGCTTGCCCAACAGGTACAATTAACAGGTGCGTTGGTTGTTTCTACGCCCCAAGATCTTGCTTTAGTGGATGCGCGTAAAGCAATAGAAATGTTCATGAAAGTTAATGTTCCTATTCTAGGACTCATTGAGAATATGAGTTATTTTATCGCTCCTGATACGGGAAAACGCTATGATATTTTTGGCTATGGTGGTGCACGGGCAGAAGCGGAACGTCGAGAAGTCCCTTTCTTAGCGGAAATACCGCTTGATGCAGCTTTAAGATTTTCTTCAGATGAGGGGGTCCCTATTTTTGTTGCTAAGCCTACTGAAGAGCTTGCTAAACTGTATCGTAAAATTGTTGATCAAATAAAAAATAAATTCTTTTGAAGATATGTTTGTTTAAGAGAATTTGCTAAAATATAATCATAAAAGACATAAAAATAGGTGTAACCTTTGTAAGGGTAAAGGGAAGCCTTAATGTTTGAGTGGAGTATAGAGGTGACAAACAAAAAGTTAGTCATGCACTTGGGTAATCTGAAGAACGGGGACTTAATCGGGGCGGTTGGAGCAGTGAGGTGAAAAAGATGTTGGCATTGATGCGAAAAGAAGAAGACAGAAAATGAAAATAATTGAGGAAAATTGTAAAAGGTTATAAAAAATATTTAACAATCACTTTTTTACGATAAAAACAGCTTGAAGATCAATCGGAAGATTGATCCCTATTCATTTAAATTACAAGGGATGGGCGTTTAAAAAGCTCGTTTATCTTGCTCTTGAAATGTGTATAGCAGATAATGTTATCAATCCATATTCAAGAAAAACTCAATAAAAATACCAATAACTTTCTCTTATTGAGAGGATAAAAAATGCTGGTCAAGCCTTTTTAGAAGCATTTATTTTTTGAAAAGTAGCTTCAATAGCCGTTGTTAAAGCACTTCTTCCCCCTTGATGAGAAAAACAATTTGACAAAAATTCATTTGTTCCCCCCTTTGTTGAAAACTCTTTTTCAAGTCGTGCAAAATCGAGAGATGTAGAACAATCTGTTGCTATAATTTTACGCATTTCATCTGTAAGATTGCCAAACATCATGGTAAGAAATTCTGCTGATTGCTGTTGTTTTAACCCCTGTGTTATAAACCATTGATGGGCTGTCTCTAAAAAATTAAAATATACGCCCATAAGTGAACCAGCAGTCATAAAAAGATTAAACTGCTCTTCCTTATCTAGTACCAATGTACCCCCCAATGCATCAAATAGAGCACGTAAAAAGGGATGATCGGGATAAATTGGTGTCAAATTTTTACACTCTGCGACAAAAGGTAGAGGAACAGCACGATAAACTTTATGGTTGATCCATTTTTCCACTTCTGCTGCTTTTGCCATAGCAAGTACGGAAATAACCAGCTGTTCTGGACGAAAGCGAAGAGAACGCAAAACGCTTTCTGCAATTTGGTTAGGCAAGCAAAGAAAAACACAATCACTCACATCGAGCAACGCTTGGTTATTTTCAGCAATCATAACCTTATCATACGTGTGTGAAAGATGCTCTGCTGTTTGTGCATTGCGCGGTGAAACAATAATGGAAGAAATGTCAAAGGTGCTTGTCATGAGGCCATTGACCATTGAAGCACTGATTGTGCCCGTTCCCAAAAAGCCAAGTTTCATTTCTCTTCCTCAGTTTTATATTTTAAAAGGAATCTCAATTAACAGTTTATGTGTTTTAACTAACATAAATGCTAATTGAGGAAGCAACACATAAAATAGCAAGAATAATCAAGCCCAAATAGACTTTTGGTTTGTCAAACAGAACGGCAAAAGCAGAAAACCAACCAACAATAGCTGCGGCTAATGCAAATAAAAAACCTGGTTTATTCATAAGTACAATATGCATTGCCATTAAACCACCAATAATCAGCGCTCCAAAAACAATGAGCAAACCTGTTGCAAACTTTTCATAATCATCCATATTTCGCTCCTTATAGCGCTCAAATTGTTATACACTTTTTAACGCATATGCATATAAAAACGAAACGTTTTTTATAGAGTATGGTTAAAACGGAAGGGGCCTTTTATTGATCAGATGTAAAAAATGCAGGGATATGCTGTGGCCAACGCCAAGGTAAAATTGCAATTAAATCAAAGCGTACAGACAAAAGGGCATAATCTTTTTGCCGTGCAAGCCAAATATCGGCAGCTGCTTCAATTCGCCTTTCATTCATTCGGGAAACCGCTTCCATTGCTTCAGCTAATGTTGAACGTGCTTTGACTTCAACGATTAAAATCAAATTTCCACGTCGTGCAATTAAATCAATTTCCCCACATTTTGTTTTAAAACGCCTTTCGGCAATGTGAAACCCTTTGCAACGTAGCCACCAAGCTGCCAATTTTTCTGCACGAACCCCTCGATAAAAAGACTTTTGCCTCCGTTTTTTTTGTATAGTCTTAATTTTATGCATTTTTTAAAAAATTTAACCGCTGAAAAAGTTCCTGTTTTTTAAAACCGGTCTTTTTTGCAACCAAAGCTGCTGCCTGAGCAGCAGAATGTGTCCGCGAGAGTTTTAATAACATTTCATCAACTTCTTGATCACTCATCACGTTTAAAGAAGAAGATGATTCTCCAACAAGTACAACAATTTCTCCACGAATATGTGATTGTTTTTTGTAAGATTCCAACAAATTCCCCAAATTGGAAGCATCCACTGTTTCAAACTTTTTTGTTAATTCACGACAAATTGCGGCAGGTCGATCAGCCGAAAAAAGCGTGACCATATCCTGTAAAGTTTCAACAAGACGATGCGGTGATTCATAAAAAATCAAAGTCGCTGGAATCTCTTTTAATTGTTCCAATCGTTTTTGACGCTGTCGCTTGCGTGCACTCAAAAAACCTGCAAAGAAAAAGCTATCCGTAGGAAGCCCTGTTGGTATAAGAGCGGTTAAAAGAGCTGATGCTCCAGGGATCGGAATAATTTTATGACCAGCTTTACGTGCCTTTTCTACCAATCGAAATCCGGGATCAGAAATAAGTGGCGTTCCCGCATCGGAAACAAGCGCTACCGTTTTATTTTCTGCCAAAGCGGCTAAGAGCTTCGGCCCCGCTTTTTGCGCATTATATTCATGATAAAGAAAAGTTTTTTTCTGAATACCATAACGTTGCAACAAAACACGTGTTACCCGCGTATCTTCACACGCTAAAATATCAATTCCTGCAAGCACTTGCAAAGCACGAAGCGTAATATCTGCAAGATTTCCAATAGGCGTTGCTACAAGATAAAGCCCTGGTTCTATAACGGGGGCAGAATAAGCATGCGCACCTATAAAATATGCTTTTTCACACATGCTCTTTTCTTTTCATCAAATTCCCCTCACCACAAGATTTTTATTCATACTCATAAGCTTTATAAGCCATTTTTGTTCATTTTTTACCAGTACATTTTTTATCATTACAAAGGCTTACTTTGCTCGAATAGTTGATACTCCCACAATACAATAGTTTTACCTTCATATTCACTAACATTATCATCTGTTTTGGTCAGCATGATCTTTTTCAAAAAAACAGACTCCAGATGTATCCAATATCCTATCAGCTCTATAATTTTCTATAAAGTTTTTCCTTTGAGAACCAAAAACAATTTTACCTGTGCCTATATTTCACGCTTGGTTGTGCTCTTTTACAAGCTAAACTTTCTCAATTATTTCCATAACGCCCATCTTTCAAATGCTCTATTGATATTCAAACTGTTCTTCTGAGTAAACGTCAGCAGATCCTTTTAAAACACAAACAACTCGCTATATCGTTATTGATCAAATATAAGCCCTTCTTAGCAAAATATTTCATTTTGTCCTATTCTCTTCCCCCTTAACAGATATAAAGAATATCTTAAAAACTTTCAAGGTTCATTTTTATCTTAATTATTTGATTTATAATGGATAATTTGTTATTTTTTGCCTATAGAGTAGGCGCCTTAAATATCGTAAAATTATCTCATTTTAACGCCTCTTATCATCAATGAATTAAAATCATTTGTATGCATCACAAGGAGGATTGGTGTGTCGTTGAAGATGAGTAAAAAAGGAGTAAAATGCCTTTTTGAGCTCTCTTAAAGCAAAGGCTATCGCAACATTGGAGTTAGCAAAGAAAGTGATGCTGCCGGTTTATACTTTTTATTGCGTAAATATGGAACTATTCATTTACGAGAATACGAGATATTTTTCTCAAGATTTATCGCGAAAGAATTGTTCGATATATATTGAGAGCTATCTTTTAAAAATAAATCCATAGATAAGCAATACAAGTTTGTTTTAATTTTGGGCGTTTTATTTTTTTGAAGGATATGCTCCCATAAAAAATGCAAGTCATAAAAGCAGGGATAATACGTAATCTCTCTTTTTTAAAAGATAGTGTGATGTTTTTGAAAGTCGTAAAACCGCATGAAAAGATGATGATAAAGATGTGAAACAGATTTCTTCCTTTCAGACCTCATATTCTTACTCAGTGAAGCTGTATTTTCATTTCAGGGAAAATTTAAATAGAATATGCAAGATTTTTGCTCAGGATACAAAAGCTGGAATGCCTCGCTTTCGTTCACCTTTATCTTTCTTTCATATATGCCGCTTGTGTTCGATTTGGATGTTGATTTACAAGCTACAGAGAAAGTACAAGCTTTATAAAGAAAATACGCTATAAAACGCGTAATAGAATGGTCATGAATTGGAAAGACATTTAGGTTTTGTCAGATATTATTTCCAATAATGATAGCGCTTATGGCTTTTTATTCTTATGGTGTTTTTACACATTCTTTGCATTCCATCTGTAAAGGTTAGATGCAAGACAATGTATAGACTACCCTTGATTTGAGCGTAAAAAGTTTATGTGATACTTAGATTTGGGGATATCTTTATCAGTAGAAACATTGAGAGTGATTAAATAAGCATGCTCTGTGTCATGCAATATTTTCTTTTTTCTACATTCATCCGTGGTTTCCTTTAGTGAAAATTGCTTGGCAAAGGATAGGAGATAAAACAAACTCGAAGCATATCTCCATGGGTTTTATTCTTGGCTTTTTGAAACGATTGAGTTTTCTTTGAGGGGGATAAATCCATTTTGGATCATGGGGGAGGGAGCAAAGTAGAGCCACAGCTTTGCCTTTGTACAGACTGTTGAGAGCAGTGTCTGTATTTTTATAGCAGAATGGTCAAGATATCTTCATTCTTGTTTTTTTATTGAAAAAAATCATGCAGTGAGGAGAGTATTTTATATGAGAATAGAGTCCATTTTACACTATGAAAGAACCTATATAGGAAGATGATTGATAGATTTCTGATCTGAGGGAAGTATTTCAATTTAGGAGAAAGAACAATAATCATATAGTGAGGGTTACATATTAGGATAGAAGGGGCCCTCATTGCCTTGCGGACAGGTCCAAGTGATATTTTGGTTCGGATCTTTGATGTCGCATGTTTTACAATGTATGCAATTTGAAGCGTTGATCATATAAGTCAGATGGTCATTATCCTCTAGCCATTCGTAGACAGCGGCGGGGCAATAGTTTGTGGAAGGTCCTCCGTAGATTGCATATTCAGAGTCCTTTTGTTTTTTTAATGAGGCTATTTTTAAATGGCAAGGTTGATTTTCTTCATGATGTGTATTGGAAAGGGCAACACTTGAAAGGCGATCAAAGGTTACAACACCATCTGGTTTTGGGTAAGCAATGGGTTGAAATTTTTTTGCTGGTTCAAGGCATGCATAATCTTCTTTTCCATGGGAGAGTGTTTTAAATAAAGAAAATCCGAACAGTTGTTGCCACCACATATCAAAACCGGCAAGTTTAATTCCATATTTTGTCCCATATTTTGCCCAGAGTGGTTTGGCATTTCGCACTTTATAAAGATCTTTGCCAATGAGCCCTTTTCGCCACTGTTCTTCGATTTCTTTCACCTCATCATGGGCACGCCCTTGTGCAAGAGCGGTAGCGATTTTATCGGCAGCTAATATGCCAGATAAGATGGCATTATGTGATCCTTTGATACGCGGAACATTAACAAATCCAGCAGAGCAGCCAATAAGTGCTCCACCAGGAAAGGTGAGTTTTGGTACAGATTGCCAACCTCCCTCGCTGATAACACGTGCACCATAGGAAAGACGTTTTGCACCTTTGAAGATTTCATAGAGTTTTGGATGTGTTTTAAAACGTTGAAATTCTTCAAAGGGAGAAAGATAAGGATTTTTGTAATCTAAGTGTACAACAAAACCGACAGAAATGATATTGTTTTCTTGGTGATAAATAAAGCCACCACCCCCGGTATTATTGTCTAAGGGCCAACCGGTGAAATGTTGTACTAAACCGCGTTGGTGTTTGTGGGGATCAATTTCCCAGAGCTCTTTGAGACCAAGACCGAATTTTTGTGGTTCACGGTTTTTGCTAAGATTAAAATGTTGTATCAGTTGTTTTGTAATTGAGCCGCGTGCTCCTTCCGCAATTAAAGTATATTTTGCCAATAAAGCCATACCAGGCATATAATTTTTTCCGTGGCTTCCATCTTTGTTAAGCCCCATATCACCGGTGAGAACACCAATGATCGCTCTGTTATCGTTTTGAATGGTCTCTGTTACGGCAAAACCAGGATAGATTTCAACACCCAATGCTTCAGCTTTTTTGCTTAGCCAGCGGCAGACGTTTCCAAGCGAAACGATATAACACCCGTCATTTGATAAGATTTTGGGATGCAAAATATTGGGAAATATTGTAGCCTTTTGAGGTTTTAGAAAAAAAAACTGGTCACGGGTAACAAGGGTCGTGAAGGGATGGTCATTGTCATTTCGCCATTCTGGTAAGAGTGTATTGATACCAATGGGGTCAACAACTGCGCCAGAGAGGATATGTGCACCAACTTCGGTACTTTTTTCAATAATTGCGATAGAAAGCTCAGGGTTAATTTGTTTCAAACGAATTGCGGCAGAAAGCCCTGCAGGTCCTGCTCCGACAATGACTATGTCAAACTCCATACTTTCACGCTGGTCATGCAGAGGTGCTTTCATGGTTTATAAAGCTTTCTCCAATTCTGGAATAATTTGATGGAGGTCACCTACAAGAGCATAATCGGCAATTTGCATGATGGGAGCTTCTTCATCTTTATTAATGGCAACAATAATTTGTGCATCCATTATACCGGCTAAATGTTGGATTGCACCGGAAATGCCAACGGCAATATAGAGTTCAGGGGCAACGACTTTTCCTGTTTGTCCAATTTGCCAATCATTGGGCGCATAGCCTGCGTCCACTGCTGCGCGACTGGCACCCAAAGCGGCATTTAATTTGTTTGCAAGGGGAAGAAGAAGTGCCATAAATTGCTCTTGAGAACCAAGACCGCGTCCGCCTGATATAATAACACGGGCTGAGGTAAGATCAGGACGATCACTTTTGTTGGTTTCTTCTTTTACGAAAGAAGAAAGATTTGGATTGGCAGCTGGCGTTATTGTTTTAATGGGAGCAGAATTATTTTGGGAAGGTGTTGGTGTGAAAGAAGCGGTGCGAACTGTTATAATCTTTTTGTGATCATTGGTGCGTACAGTTTCAAATGCATTGCCTGCATAAATTGGTCGTTTGAAAGTATCGGGAGAAAGAACGGCGGTAATATCTGAAATTTGCATAAGATCAAGAAGAGCTGCTACGCGTGGCATCACATTTTTCCCAGTGCTGCTGGATGCAGCCATGATCACATCGTAATCATTTGCTAATGTGAGAATTGTGTCTGCTATAGGTTCGGCGAGTTGATGGGCTAAATAGTCTGCTTCGGCAATAAGAATTTGCCGCACACCATTAAGTTTAGCACTGTTTTCCGCTATTGTTTGAATTTTTTCTCCGCAAAGCAAAATATCGATATCGTTACTGAGTGCGCGCGCTGCGGTGAGTGCTTTTGCGGTTTCTTCTATATTATGATCGGCCAATAAAAGAGTTGCCATAAATTTTTGCCTTTTTATGTGAGTGTTGCTTTTACGCTAATGGTGAGAATATTAAATGCAGTTTTTTTGTTTTAGCGCACTGACAAGCTCTTCTACATTCGCTACTTTAATACCAGATTGACGGGGGTTGGGTTCTTCAACGCTTAAAATTGTTAAGCGTGCTTTCGTATCGATGCCAAGATCAGTCAGCGCTTTTTGTTCAATGATTTTCTTTTTTGCTTTCATGATATTAGGGAGAGAGGTGTAGCGCGGTTCATTGAGCCGTAGATCGGCGGTCATAACCATGGGAAGGGGAAGAGAAAGGGTTTGTGTTCCATTATCAACTTCACGAATAACTGTCGCATGCCCATTTTCTATGTTAAGATGTGAGGCAAAAGTTGCCTGTCCCCACCCAAGAAGAGCGGCGAGCATTTGTCCTGTTTGGTTGCTATCGTCATCAATCGCTTGTTTTCCTAAAAAGACCATATCAGGTTTTTCTTCATCAACAATGGTTTTGAGAACCTTAGCAATTGCTAAGGGTTCAAGTGTTTGATCCGTGGTGACAAGAAGTGCGCGATCAGCCCCCATTGCAAGTCCTGTTCGTAGAGTTTCTTGGGCTGCTTCTGGTCCAATTGAAACAAGAACAACTTCTGAAATTTTACCGGATTCTTTCTGGCGAATTGCTTCCTCTACGGCTATCTCATCAAAAGGATTCATAGACATTTTTACGTGAGACAGATCAACGCCTGTGCTATCGGGCTTGACGCGTATCTTGATGTTATAATCCACAACACGTTTGACAGCGACAATTATTTTCATGATGATCCTCTTATTTGTATGAATACAAGTCTATAGCAATACTCATAAGAAACAAAATTGTTTAGAATGGAGTCTCATTTATAACTTGTGTTTTCTTTCATATAAGCTTTTTTTACGTTTACTTGTACTTTCTTTTCGTCATTTTCAATTTTCATATCTTTTGCATTGCAATAATTGCCTTATTTGCTTGAATAAAAAGTAAAAAAATCAATTTGTTTTGTGAGAATATTCTTTTTTCATTTTATATGCTCTGTTTATGATGGTGCAATAGGGGCTTTATGCAATGAAAAATAAGTGAAAAAAATAAAAATGAGAGAATGATTTTGCTTTTCAAATCTTGAAGGAAGAAAAATTAAAAAGCCTTCTTTCAAATATTTGGGGTGAAGATAGGGCAAAAATATTTCTGGAAAAAAGTTTTTTAGCGTTCTTAAAGCTCTATTTACTAAAATAGAGCACACTTTACTCATCATTTGTGCGATTCTTTTCAGAAAGTTAATGAGGGGTAAGCGTTTGTGAATACGAAGGGTCATACGATCAACCAGCCGATCAATCAGGTTAGGAACGATAAATTCTCTTCTTTTGTTGAGCAGAAAGAGAGAAGGGATGCGCCTATGGACGTAACGATGTCTGATATTGCTCAAAAATTACGCACTGTTCATGCACAAATGCAAATGAAGCATTCTTCCCGTTCTTTGATACAGCAGGGGTCTTTAGAAGAGCATTTTAAATCTTACTTAGATGATATTAGTCGGGCCATTTTGGCTGAATATTATATCCGTCGTCAAAGGGAAAAAAAGCTTTTCCAGTCTTTAGAGCAGATTAAAACAATTGTTCAAAGTTTGCAGAGTGAAAAAAAGAGCTTAGAAGAAGCAGCACTAACACGACGTGGTCCTCGTTCAAAATCACCTGATTCTGTTGTACAAAAACTTGCTCATATGGAATGTGAGGGAAATAAAGAACCTTTATCACTTCAAAAAGTTCAAAATTTTTCGAGACAAAACGGTATAATTCCACTCCAAACAAATGTTGAAAATGCGGTGCAGAAAGAAAATAAAAGCTCTTTGCTAAATAATACTCTGAAACCTTCTTTTCAAAAGGTTGAGGGAGCCGTAGAGTGTGCTGTGATAGAAGAAAAGGATATGGGTGTTCAGGCACCTAATCATTGCATTGAAAATGATTTTTCTTCTTTAAAGGGGCAGTCACGGGGGAGTGTCTCGTTTTTATCTCATTTGGTAAAAAAAAGTGTTCTTTGTTTTTTAATCGTTGCATTTATGGTAGCGATAACGTTATGTCTTTACAGCTTTTTAAAAGGAGCTCGCTTTTTTTAGTTTTTATGATGTTGATGTTAATAGATGTGAAATGTATTGCGCATTCGTGGATTATGCGAAAGTTGTATAGCAACTAAAATTATCCTTTTAAACACGCAACAAAGATTATTAGAAAAAGAGGATAATTGGAGAAAGATTTTTCCAATTGTTAAAAAGCCTCAGATTATCTTGAAGGTTCTGTAAGTGAGTATTTATTTACCAATTGCTGAAATGTCACTCAATATGCTGATTTTGATTGGTATGGGAGTCGTTGCTGGTTTTTTTTCTGGTCTTTTTGGAATTGGGGGCGGTTTTCTTATTACACCTTTATTGATTTTTTATAATATCCCTCCTGCTATTGCTGTTGGAACAGGTGCAAACCAGATGATTGCGTCATCTGTAACAGGGGCGATTACACATTTTAGAAGACGTACGCTCGATATCAAACTTGGTATTCTTTTGGCGATTGGAGGAGGGGGTGGTTCTTTAATCGGGATTCAAATTTTTTCTGTTTTAAAAAAATTAGGTCAATTAGACTTAATGATTTCCCTTCTTTATGTAATTCTTCTTGGAAGTGTAGGAAGCTTGATGATTGTTGAAAGTTGGTATGATATGATGCGCAAGCGTAAGGCAGGAAAAGCCAATATTCGTCTTGCGGGTCGACATAACTGGATTCATCGCTTACCGTTAAAAATGCGTTTTCGGACATCTATGATATATGTCAGCATTATTCCAGTTTTAGGGATTGGTCTCATTGTGGGGTTGTTGTCTTCTATTATGGGAATTGGTGGGGGGTTCTTTATGGTACCAGCATTGATTTACCTTCTGCGTGTTCCAACCAATGTGGTGATTGGAACTTCACTTTTTCAGATCACATTTGTGTCTTCTTTCACGACAGTCTTGCAAAGTATGACTCATCAGTCCGTTGATATTGTCCTAGCTTTTTTATTAATGCTGGGAGGCAGTATTGGTGCGCAATATGGAACACGAGCTGGACGGAAGTTAAAGGCCGAACAATTACGTATGGCACTTGCATTTTTGGTGTTGATTGTGTGTATGCGTCTTGCTTTTCAATTATTTATACGCCCTGATAATCTTTTCTCTCTGGATGTTCTTATGAGATAAAAATGGGTAGATTATTTTCTTTATGCATTATTACAAGTTGCTTTTGTTTTGTTTCTTTTTCCTCATGGTCACATGTTGGGACGACAGCGACATTCATTGATCAAGTTGATCACGAAACTGTCCAAATTATCGTAACAACGAATACGATTACTGTGGATACAAATTTTGCTGGTCGTGATCTTTATATTGCTGGTGTTTTAGAAAATGTTGATCCATTATATTCTCGACAGAACCGTTATGATGTTGTTGTAAGCTTGGAGGGACAAGACCGAACAATGGTGATGCGAGAAAAAAAACGTAATGCTGGTGTATGGGTTAATACAGATTCTCTTATTTTTAAAAAGGTTCCTCTTTTTTACTCTATGGTTACAACGCGTGAAATTGACGATATTACGAGCATTGAAGATTATAAACGCTTAGGGTTAGGGTTACTCTATTTGCCATTGCAGACGGATGAACAAGATCAGAAAAAAATACAGATCTTTCGCGATGAACTTATAAAATTGCAAAAAGCTAAAAACCTTTATTATGAGGAAGTAGGGGGTGTTCGTTTTGGTTCTGACACGCTTTTTACTGCACATTTTCGTTTGCCAACCAATATTCCTGTTGGACATTATAAGGTCCGTGCTTATCTTTTTCGTGATGGACAGTTTATTGATAGTGCAACAACGACTCTTGAAATTGTTAAAGCACATATTGCTTATACAATTTTTTATGCAGCGCACAAGTATCGTTTTTTATATGGTATTGTTGCAGTGATTATTGCTATTACTACAGGATTTTTATGTCGTTTGATTTTTCGAAAAGATTAACGCAAGGAAAATGTTAAGGCTTTTATTTTTTATGAAAAATTCGTAAGATAAGAAAAATAGGCACAACAACAATAGCTCCCGTCATAGTTATATGGAAGAAATTTGTAAGCGTTATAAATCCTGCTTCCCATAGTGATTGAAAAAAATCTACTATTTTTTGTATGAGGTTTCGAGGTGTCCATCCCAAAAAATTCATTACGATGCCAATGAAGAATGAAAGAATAAGCAATTTTAGACTAACGCGGCTTAATTTTTCTCCAAGAAACGCATGAAAAGAATTTAATAATTTTTTTTTTCGCTTCATTCTAAGATACTTTCGAAGATCGTGTTTTTTATTGTATTATCATAGTACAGCGATGTTAATATCATAAAGGAAAAACATTTTTTTATTTTTTCTTACTTTTTGTAGTTTATCACCTTATTCTGGTTAACAGTGCTGGTTTTTGAAATATACACATGTTTTATTGCATTTTTTGCGATATTTTCATGGCACTTTTTTATGAAATGAAGGAATATCCTTTGTTTCTGAAAATTTGTAGAGAAATTTTATAACGTTTCGACATTTTTTATCAGAGTGAGAGTTTTAGTCTATTGAAGATTTTGTAACGAACTTATTATTGTCGTGTATAGAAATAATATTTTAAGACAGTTTACTTAAAAAAAGACTATCTATTCTGATAATGGTGTGCTTATATAGGTATTATATTTAGGTATTTCAACCTTAGTGCATTGAAAAGATATTTTTTACTGAAAAAATGTAAGCAATGAATTGAGTGTTGTTAAAGGAGCAGAGGTATTTAAAATACGATGTGGAAAAAAGTTTTGTTATGTGTGGGTGCGTAAAGGAATATCAGGGGGAGCCCATGCTCCTTTTATTTAGAAATAAAATATAATTTAAAAGCTGTTATTTGGCAGAGGATTATGGAAAAATTCAAAATTCCTCTTGTAGGGGGAGGAGGTCATGTCGGTTGATGGGTGAATTTTCCTGTTTTTTTAAATGTCAAATTGTTAGTAGAGATCTTTGTTATTAAGGCGCTTAAGCTAACAAGGAAGAGTCTTTTGATGGCATAAAAAGGCGAGAGGAAAGAAGAGCAAGCTTACCCGACAAAAGAGAGAAAATAGTGGTTTTATAGTCTTCAATCGTAGGCGTTATGACATCATGAATAGGCTCTGTTATGGGGGAGTATTCATTGTATGTCAGAGTGTTTGTTGTTGCATGTTTTGGTATAGGGATGGGTAGAAGTCCGTGGTTGGTAAGTGGTGTTGTTTGAAGGTTTTAATACTTTGTTTGAGGCGCTTATGGATCATCTAACCTTATTATTAAAGCATGTGCTTGTTGTGTGGGAAATTTATATAGTAAACTTTAAAAGGAAAAGTCTATGAACTTGAAGAAAAAAATATTACAAAATAGCAGCTCTCTTGTTTCTGCTTTTATAGCTTTGGCGATGGTTGCACAACAAGTTTCAGCAAAAACACCCGCTGATACCCTTGTGATGGCTTGGAATCTTGACGCAATCAGTACATTTGATCCTGCGCAGCTCAATGATGTTTATGGAAGTGAAATTGTTCGCAACGTTTGTGATAACTTGATCAGTACTGCGACAGATGATCCTGCTAAAATGGTTCCTGCTTTAGCAACGCATTGGGATGTTTCAGGTGATGATCACAGTACGGTGATTACTTTTCATTTGCGTGATGGTTTGAAGTTTAATAATGGCAGATCAGCCAATGCCAATGATCTTGTTTGGGGTATGAAGCGGGTTGTCAAATTGAAGATGGGTAATGCGGCAATTTTTAATGAATATGGAATTGTAGAACAAAATGTTGATGATGCTTTGCAAGCTCCTGATAAGAAAACAGTTGTGATGAAATTTGATAAACCTTATCCAGCAGAACTTATTCTTAATAATATTGTTGCAAGTCCTGCAACAGCTTTGCTTGATCGTAACACGATTATGAAACACGAAAAAGATGGTGATTTGGGAAATCAGTATTTGAAGAGTCATGCTGCTTGTGTTGGTCCTTATCAGTTAAAAAGTTGGCGCCCTGGAGAAGCTCTTTTGTTGCGTGCAAGCTCTCACTATTGGGGACAAGCGCCTAAATTGAAGCAGATTTTAATTCGCCATGTTGCAGAGCCCGGAACACAACGTTTGTTGTTGCAAAAGCACGATATTGATGTTGCTCGTGATTTGACCCCTGAAGATCTTGCAGATCTGCAAAAAACAACAGATGTTAAAATCGAAGAAGTGTTAGAGCCATCCATGATGTACTGGGGATTTAACATGACAAATCCTATTTTTGCTAAGGAAAAAGTACGTTTGGCGATGCGTTATCTCATAGATTATGAAGGTCTTGGCAAGAAGCTTCTCAAAGGTGTTGGTGTTCCACGGGCCAGTTTTATTCCTCTTGGCAACTTTGGGGCTTTAGATGAAAAAGAAGGGCAACCCTTTACATTTAATATTGCAAAAGCCAAGCAGCTTTTAGCAGAAGCTGGTTATCCGAATGGATTTGAGGCAAATTTTCTCGTATCAAATGCTCCTTATAGGGTGTTAGTTGCTCAGTCACTCCAAGATAGTGCCGCAAAGGCAGGGGTGCGTCTTAAAATTGAACGGATGGCCGGTACACAGTTGTTTTCTAAACTTTATGCACGGGCTTTTGATACGATTTTTGTCGGATGGAATAACGATTCTGCGGATCCGCATACAATGGCTTCACGTCTTGTTTATAATCCAGATAATCGGCTTGAGGCTAAAAATACAGCCTATCCTAGTTGGCAGCATGGGTATTTGGATGAAACGATGAATCAAAAAGTTGAAGAAGCGTTGTTTCAAAAAGATCCGCAAAAACGAGCGCAACTCTATGCTGATTTACAACGTGAATTGATGCAAAAAGGACCTTATGCGTTTATCTTTCAGAAATATACCGTTATCGCGATGACGCCTGATATCAAAAAGTGGGTTTGGAATAGTGCGCCACATATTTTTTATAGTAAAATTGAAAAATAAGAGTGTCTTCAATGCTGTTCAATAGATAAAGGGCATTGTCATGATATATTCGGCGTATTGTATAAAT
This sequence comes from Bartonella sp. TT110JLCBS, assembly GCF_042193405.1. NCBI lineage: Bacteria > Pseudomonadati > Pseudomonadota > Alphaproteobacteria > Hyphomicrobiales > Bartonellaceae > Bartonella > Bartonella sp. TT110JLCBS. The sequence continues at coordinate 41,221 of NZ_JBHILT010000013.1, read as the reverse complement.
TTTAAGCTTTGCAATGCGTCGAAGATCATAAGTAATGCGTGATATATTGTTGAATATCTTTTCAAGACATTCGTTTAAAGAGATTTTTCATTCTCATTATAGGTGTATTGAAGTGGATGTTAAGATCGATATTTCAATTTCTCTGAATTAGAAAGAGGTCAATTTATTTGTTAAAAAACTGAGTATAACATAAAGAACGAAGTGTAACAAATGTCGCGGAATTTAGTCGTGCTAAAGGTGCAAAGGTTTTGCGATGTTGAAGGAAAGTTTTGTTATGAGGGGTACACAAGGGATATCAGTTTTTTATGGTGTTCATATTTTCTTTTGCTTTGAAAGATGATGAGATGCCAATTGAAGGGTGCTATTTTACGGGGAGTGATGAAAAAATTAAATTTTCTTTTGAAGAAGGAATAAAAGTCGTTGCATTTGGCAAATTAACGAGTTTTTCTGTTTTATCAAATAGTCAAATTGTTATGAAGGCTCTTTGTTATTAAGGTACTTGAGCCAAAAGGGGTAGTGTTTTGATGGTATAGAATACGCCGGAAGAAATACGAGACAAGCTTGCTTAACAAGATAGAAAAAATACAGGTTTTATAGTCTTCAATAGTAGGCGTTATGATATCGTGAATAAGCTCTGTTGTTGGTGAGCGTTCATTGTATATCAGAGTGTTTTCCTTTGTATGTTTTAGTTTGGCTTATAAATGTAGACAGGAGGAGTCATTGGCAAGAGGTGCTTGTTCTTGAAGGTTTTAAAGTTTGATCTTTAGGAGCCTATCGTTCGTCTAAACTTAATTATTAAGCACGTTTTGCTGCATGGGGAATTTATACAATAAACGTTAAAAGGAAAATTCTATGAACGTGAAAGGTTCTATGAACGTGAAAAGAAAAATATTGAAAAAGGGCAGTTCTTTTATTTCTGCTGTTCTTGCAATGGGGATGTTTGTGCAACAAGTTTCAGCGAAAACACCTGCCGATACGCTTGTGATGGCTTGGAATCTCGATCCAATAAGTACATTTGACCCTGCACAACTCAATGATCGTTATGGAATTGAAGTGGTTAATAATATTTGTGATAATTTAGTCGTTTCTGCTACAGATGATGCTGCTAAAATGGTTCCCTCGTTAGCGAAGAGTTGGGATGTTTTAAGTGATGACCAGAGTACGGTGATTACTTTTCATTTGCGTGATGGTTTAAAGTTTTATGATGGTCGTCCTGCGAATGCCAATGATCTTGTTTGGGGTATGAAGCGGGTTGTCAAATTAAAATTGTCTAATGCGGCAACATTTAATGAATATGGGATTACAGAACAAAACGTTGATGAGGCTTTTCAAGCACCAGATGAGAAAACGGTGGTGATGAAATTTGATAAGCCTTATCCAGCAGAGCTCATTCTTAGCAATATTTCCACTAATCGCACTGCTGCTTTGCTTGATCGTGAGACACTCATGAAAAACGAACAAGATGGCGATATGGGAAACCGATATTTGGCCAGTCATTCTGCTTGTGTTGGTCCTTATCAGCTAGAGAGTTGGCGTCCTGGAGAAGGGATTTTGTTGCGTGCAAGCTCCAATTATTGGGGTGAGGCGCCTAAATTGAAGAAGATTTTAATTCGCCATGTCGCGGAACCTGGAACACAACGTTTATTGTTGCAAAAACACGATATCGATGTTGCACGTAATTTGATGCCAGAGGATTTGGCCGATCTCCAAGCAACAACGGATATTAACGTTGAAAAAGTGTTGGCGCCCTCCATGATCATATGGGGGTTTAATACGACAAACCCTATTTTTGCCAATGAAAAAGTGCGTTTAGCGATGCGCTATCTTATTGACTATGAAGGTCTCGGTAAGACGCTTCTCAAAGATGTTGGTGTTCCACGGGCAAGTTTTATTCCTCTTGGTAATCTTGGAGCTTTGGATGAAAAAGAAGGACAACCCTTTAAACTTGATTTTCAAAAAGCAAAGCAACTTTTAACAGAGGCGGGTTATCCGGATGGTTTTGAGGCCAGTATTTTTGCTGGTGCCTCTCCTTATCCTTTTGCGTTGCCTATTGCTCAGTCCCTCCAAGACAATGCAAAAAAAGTGGGGGTACGTTTTAAAATTGAACGTTTCGTAGGTACGCAGTTATTTTCAAAATTTTATGCGCGTGGTTTTGATACGATTTTTTTCGGATGGAATAATGGCTCTGCAGATCCCCATACAATGGCATCACGTCTTATTTACAATCCTGATAATCGGTTTGAGGCTAAAAATACAGGCTATGCGAGTTGGTGCCATGGGTATTTGGATGAAACGATGAATCAAAAGGTTCAAGAAGCGTTGTTTGAAAAAGATTCTCAAAAACGAGTGCAAATGTACGCTGATTTGCAACGTGAATTTATGCAGAAAGGACCTTATGCTTTTATCTATCAGACATATGTTTCTGTAGCGATGACACCTGATGTCAAAAAATGGGTTTGGAATAGTGCACCACGCATTTTTTATAGTGCAATTGAAAAATAAGAAGGTATCAGGTTTATAAAATATAAAAAACATGATCATGTATATTTAATGTATTGCAAAGCTCTTTAACACTTTGCAGTACGTTGAATTTTATAGGGAATGGATTACTATGTTGTGTAGAGAATTTTATTTCAAAACATTCTATTGGGAAGAGAGGTTATTTATCTCGATAAATTCTACGTGTATAGAAAGTAATAAATTTATTTGTTGCAAAAGACAGGTGTAAAGAATAAAGCAAAATTTAGTGTTTATGAAAAAATGGGGGACTTTAAAATGTTTTAGTGAAAAAACTATTTTATGCAGGTACGTGGGGAAACATCAAGCTACTCTTCTTATACCTCAGGTTACACTCCTTATGGCTTAAAATATGATAATCTATAGGTTCGAAGCTGTTATTTGATACGGAGTTATAATAAGGTTCGAGTTTTCTTCTTAAGAAGGGTGAATATGGCGACTAAAAATTTATTCAGAATCATCAAAATATCAAATTGTTTTGAGGGTTTTGAAGCAATTAGAGTAACGCTTTGATGATACTTTTTAGAAAATAACAAGAAGAAACTTGAAGAAGAAATCTTTTGGATGAAGCAAAGAAAAATTTTGGACTGATATGCTCTGAATTGTAAGTGCAGTGATGTCGCGTGCTATCGTGCGTGATAGCTTTATTTTAATCAGATCGTTTTGCGTTGCATATGTTCATTTGTCCTATACGTGTTCGGGGAGAATGAGCTTTTGAAAAGTGGCTGCTACTCTTGGAGGTTTTGATATTTTACCTCTGGGAGGCGTGTTTTCTAAGCATGATCTTATCATTTTTGCATGTTGTCACATGGGGAAGTTATACAATAACCTTAAATCTTAAAAGGAAAATTCTATGAACGTGAAAAGAAAAATATTGAAAAAAGGCAGTTCTTTTGTTTCTGCTGTTCTTGCAATGGGGATGTTTGTGCAACAAGTTTCAGCGAAAACACCTGCTGATACGCTTGTGATGGCTTGGAATCTTGATACAATAAGTACATTTGATCCCGCACAAATCAATGACCGTTATGGTAATGAAGTTCTTGTTAATGTTTGTGATAATTTAGTCGTTTCTGCTACAGATGATGCTGCTAAAATGGTTCCTTCTTTAGCGAAGAGTTGGGATGTTTCAAGTGATGATCAGAGTACGGTGATTACTTTTCACTTGCGTGATGGTTTAAAGTTCAACGATGGTCGTCCTGCGAATGCTAATGATCTTATTTGGAGCATGAAGCGGGTTGTTCAATTGAAGATGGCTACTGCGGCGACATTTAATGAATATGGTATCACAGAACAAAACGTTGATGAGGCTTTTCAAGCACCGGACGACAAAACGGTGGTGATGAAATTTGATAAACCTTATCCAGCAGAGCTCATTCTTAGCCATTTTGCCACTAGTCGTACTCTTGCTTTGCTTGATCGTGAGACACTCATGAAACACGAAAAAAATGGTGATATGGGAAACCGGTATTTGGCAAGCCATTCTGCTTGCGTTGGTCCTTATCAGCTAGAGAGTTGGCGCCCTGGAGAAGGAATTTTGTTGCGTGCAAGCTCCAATTATTGGGGGGAGGCGCCTAAATTGAAGAAGATTTTAATTCGCCATGTTGCGGAACCTGGAACACAACGTTTATTGTTGCAAAAACACGATATCGATGTTGCTCGTAATCTGATGCCAGAGGATTTGGCAGATCTCCAAGCAACAACGGATATTAAAGTTGAAAGAGTGTTAGAGCCATCCGTGATCATATGGGGGTTCAATGTGACAAACCCTATTTTTGCCAATGAAAAAGTGCGTTTAGCGATGCGCTATCTTATTGACTATGAAGGACTCGGTAAGACGCTTCTCAAAGATGTTGGTATTCCACGTGCAAGTTTTATTCCTCTTGGTAATCTTGGAGCTTTGGATGAAAAAGAAGGACAACCCTTTAAACTTGATCTCCAAAAAGCAAAGCAACTTTTAACAGAGGCAGGTTATCCGGATGGTTTTGAGGCCAGTATTTTTGCCGGTGCCTCTCCTTATCCTTTTGCGTTGCCTATTGCTCAGTCTCTCCAAGACAATGCAAAAAAGGTGGGAGTGCGTTTTAAAATTGAACGCTTCGTAGGCACGCAGTTATTTTCAAAACTATCTGCACGTACTTTTGATACAATTTTTTTCGGATGGAATAATGATTCTGCGGATCCTCATACAATGGCTTCACGCCTTATTTATAATCCAGATAATCGGCTTGAGGCTAAAAATACAGGCTATGCGAGTTGGTGCCATGGGTATTTTGATGAAACGATGAATCAAAAGGTTCAAGATGCGTTGTTTCAAAAAGATCCCAAAAAACGGGCGCAAATGTATGCTGATTTGCAACGTGAATTTATGCAGAAAGGACCTTATGCTTTTATTTATCAGACGTATCACACGATAGCGATGACACCTGATGTCAAAAAATGGGTTTGGAATAGTGCTCCACGTATTTTTTATAGTGCAATTGAAAAATAAGTGGATTTTAATGCTGTAAAATACAACAAGAATGAAATCATGATAACTTCAGCGTTTTGTATGGGGGTTAAGAACTTTGCAAAACGTTGAAGCTTATCGGTAGCGCATTGATATGTTGTGTATAGAATGTAATTTCAAGATACGCTATTTAAAGAGCTCTTTTATCTTATTACGCCATAAAATACTGTTGTTTAGAGCGGTGATATAAGGCATGAAAAGCTTTACATATTAAGTGTTTTTAGATATCGTGATCAGTATTCAGGGTAGGGCTTGGCTGTCGCGCCTATGAAGTAAACCGCATGGAGTGGTCAGCAGGTGTAATCCCACCGAGAGAAGCTAGTCCGGTGGACTGATAGTAATCTCCATCCTTTGAGATGTTGGGAGGAAATCAATTTCGTTAAAATTAAAAATGTGTTTGTGTGAATGTTAAGACTGAATATTTCAATTTCCGTGAATTGAAAAATGGCAAATTTGTTTGATGAAAAAATAAGTGCAACGAATGTTGCGGAATTTACTGTTTCCGAAATAGCAGGGGCTTTAAAGCGTGTTGTTGAGGAAAAGTTTGGTTATGTACGGGTGCGTGGGGAGATATCAGGTTACCGTGGTGCTCATGCTTCAGGACATGCTTATTTTGCTTTAAAAGATGATAAGGCGCGGTTGGAAGCTGTTATTTGGCGTGGAGTGATGGAAAAGCTCAAATTTCCTCCTGAAGAAGGGATGGAAGTGGTTGCTGTTGGTAGACTTACGACGTATCCAGGATCATCAAAATATCAAATTGTCATTGAGGCTCTTGAACCAACTGGGGTTGGTGCTTTGATGACACTTCTTGAAAATCGTAAGAAAAAGTTTTTAGAAGAAGGTTTATTTGATGAAGCTAAGAAAAAAGCTTTGCCTTATATGCCTCGAATTATAGGCGTTGTAACATCACCAACAGGTGCTGTTATTCGTGATATTATTCATCGTATATCCGATCGTTTTCCGTTGCATATTTTGGTTTGGCCTGTACGTGTTCAGGGGGAAACAAGTGGGAAAGAAGTGGCTGCTGCTGTTGAAGGGTTTAATGCGTTGCCTTTAGGAGGCGTTGTTCCTAAGCCTGATCTTCTTATTGTTGCACGGGGAGGGGGAAGTTTAGAAGATTTGTGGGGATTTAATGACGAAGCTGTTGTTCGTGCTGTTTATGAATCTTCTCTTCCTGTTATTTCTGCTGTTGGGCATGAAACGGACTGGACCTTGATTGATTATGTGGCTGATTGGCGCGCTCCAACTCCCACTGCTGCAGCAGAACGGGCTGTTCCTGTTAAGCTTGATCTCGAGGTGCTGGTGGCATCGCTTGGTGCACGTTTGCGCACGGGACTTGCGCGTTATTTTGATTTTTATCGACAAAAACTGCGTGCTGCTCTACGAGCTCTTCCGACTGCCGATCAACTTTTTGCTCTACCACGGCGTGGTTGTGATGAAATTTCAAGTCGATTACAGCGTGCTCTTTGTGTGAGCTACGATAAAAAACGTTTTTCTTTTCATGCACTTGGTGTGCGTCTTTCACCGCGTTTGCTTAATACTGAAAAAGCACAACGCAATACAAAGGAATATACGGCACGTCTTCAGCGTGCTTTTGTGCGTAGTGTGGAAAAACAACGTGCTGGGTTAGAGGTAGTATCTAGGCTTTTAAGGAGCACTTCATATCAGAATATTTTGGAGCGCGGTTTTGTTTTGGCTTTGGGGAAAGAGAATAAGCCCATTAAACGCTTGGCTCAGTTTCCTGAAACGGGGCACATAAATTTACGTTTTTTTGATGGTGATATCCGTGTTGCAACACAAGAGCCTGTTTCCGCTAAACGTTCAAAACATAAGCAAATAAAATCGCCTAGTGATGATCAAGGAATGCTCTTTTAATACGGGGGGTAATGCAATGCTTGCGGAAGGTCTTCTTAAGGGAGTGGATGGAAAAGTTCGTTGCGCATGGGCTGGAACGGATCCACTTTATTGTGCTTATCATGATAATGAATGGGGAAAGCCTGTTTTTGAGGATATCCATTTGTTTGAAAAAATTTGTCTTGAAGGTTTCCAAGCGGGGCTTTCTTGGTTGACAATTTTAAAAAAACGCTCTTCTTTTCGCATTGCATTTGATCACTTTGATTTTGAAAAGATTGCTCATTATGATGAGCTAAAGGTGCTAATGTTAATGCAGAATAAAGACATTGTTCGCCATCAAGGAAAAATTCAATCGGTGCTTAATAATGCATTGAGAGCACAGGAAATTATAACAGAGTGGGGGAGTCTGTCCCACTATTTTTGGTCTTTTCAACCACCACAATCAGAGCGTTATGAAAAGATAGACTTTCAAACACTGTCGGCTCATCCCATAACTCCTGCTTCTCTTCGTCTTTCTCAAGACTTGAAGAAACGTGGCTGGACATTCGCTGGCCCCACAATTTGTTATGCTTTTATGCAGTCTGTAGGGATTGTTAATGATCATCTTGAAGGATGTTTTTGTCGATAAATTGGCAAATTTTCTTTTGTAAGAGTAATGATCAATAGGATAATAATTGAATTATTTAATAAATGTATAAATTATACAATTCCACTGTATAAGATAATTGAAATATACAAACTATAGAATATCAATGATTTTTTATTGTTGTTGGCACTAAAAACGATAAAGGTATAATTTTGAGGATGAAAAAACAGACGCAAAAAGGAGTGATATCTTAACTGTTATGTATCTGAAGTTAGATCATGGTGATGTCTTGTATGTTTTAAAGAAACATTTAGTACACCAAAGCCCATTTCGCGACGCAGCCCGTGAATGGTATGACAGATAAGTCCATAATGCACTCCATCTTTAGGTTTATGAAGGAGCAAATCGGCACCATCACACATTTACTAGCTCTCAATGTTGGGAAACAGTCTTTGGCATTTGTAATGGTTCAGAAGAGTTTTTTTATTTCCGTTAATAACATGACTGTTATAATTAATTGAATATTTTATTCATGTTTGTTGACGAATGCAAAGTGGTTGTTAGATGGGGTGCTGTTGTTGCATTGTTTTTCTTTGCTTATATGACTGTTGGTTTATTTATATGTAGGTTGATTGCCCAATGCTTACCTAGGCAATATAAAATGAAATGCAGCGATGAAAAATTAAAGTTAAATGACTCAAGCTGCTTGTGTTGGGTTTTATTATCTGATAGCTTTCCTCTATTAGTAGAGTGATCTTGCCGCGTGTGCGCTCCAATTTTTTGGAAGATGATTAAGCTCATGCAGGCTTGTATCCACTACATTGCTTCGTTGAATCTCTGTATGTTTCCGCTGGAAACGAGAGTTCTGTTGCTGTATGTTGTTTTCTGCTCTATTTTTATAGTGGTAAAGCAATGATGCACACTAAAGTTTAGAAGGGTTTATATTCGTTATGTCTTTAGGGGGGAAACGTCTAATGAATTTTATTTTTATCAATGAGAGAATGCATTTTAGTGTGTATTCTTTTATTGTAAGCTTTATTTTTCAAAAGATTAAGCAGATTTTTGTAGGGGGTAGCGTTTTAGAAAAGATATTTTCTTATGTCTTTCTGCTGTTTCAGTGCCGTTTTGGTCATGTAGTAAAGATGCGCCGCATCTTGAAACTGAGTGTTTGAGGGGGATGACTATTTTTAAAGTTTGCATATTTTATTTTAAATGTCGCCTAAAGGAATAGAATAATGAATTCATAAATTTTTGCGTAATGATTTTTTTAAAGCTCACTATTTTTTTGGGCGACAAGGCTTATTGATGATTAATAGGGAACTGATATAGTGCATATATCATATGCAAAGAGGTTATGAAAAGAATGTAATACTGGTTAGTAAAACATATATTGCATGTTCGCTGTGGTTTATTGAGACGTAAGTCAATGAATTTATCAAGTAGATGACTCTGTGTAGGTGATTAAAAATATAGGCGATTAGAACGTATTTATTCAATGCTATAATTATAAATTTGCTATATTATTTCAGCGTCATTAATTGATAAAAATAAATAAAGGGAAAAGTTTATGAACTTGAAGAAAACAATATTGAAAAGTAGCAGCTCTCTTGTTTCTGCTCTTATGGCATTGGCGATGGTTGCACAACAAGTTTCAGCAAAAACACCGGCTAATACCCTTGTGATGGCTTGGAATCTTGATGCAATCAGTACGTTTGATCCCGCACAACTTAATGATGTTTATGGAAGTGAAATTATTTACAATATTTGTGATAACTTGGTGAGTACTGCGACAGATGATCCTGCTAAAATGGTTCCCGCTTTAGCAACACATTGGGATGTTTCAGGTGATGATCACAGTACGGTGATTACTTTTCATTTGCGTGATGGTTTGAAGTTTAATGATGGCAGATCAGCCAATGCCAATGATCTTGTTTGGGGTATGAAGCGGGTTGTCAAATTGAAGATGGGTAATGCGGCAATTTTTAATGAATATGGAATTACAGAACAAAATGTTGATGATGCTTTGCAAGCTCCCGATGAGAAAACAGTTGTGATGAAATTTGATAAGCCTTATCCAGCAGAACTTATTCTTAATAATATTGTTGCGAGTCGTGCAACAGCTTTGCTTGATCGTAAGACGATTATGAAACACGAAAAAGATGGCGATTTTGGAAATCAGTATTTGAAGAGTCATGCTGCTTGTGTTGGTCCTTATCAGTTAAAAAGTTGGCGCCCTGGAGAAGCTCTTTTGTTGCGTGCAAGCTCTCACTATTGGGGACAAGCGCCTAAACTGAAGCAGATTTTAATTCGCCATGTTGCAGAGCCCGGAACACAACGTTTGTTGTTGCAAAAACATGATATTGATGTTGCTCGTAATTTGACACCTGAAGATCTTGCAGATTTGCAAAAAACAACAGATGTTAAAGTTGAAAGAGTGTTAGTGCCAACTATGATGTACTGGGGATTCAATACGACGAATCCTATTTTTGCTAAAGAAAAAGTGCGCTTGGCGATGCGTTATCTCATAGATTATGAAGGTCTTGGCAAGAAGCTTCTCAAAGGGATTGGTATCCCACGGGCCAGTTTTATTCCTCTTGGCAACTTTGGGGCTTTAGATGAAAAAGAAGGGCAACCCTTTAAACTTGATATTGCAAAAGCCAAGCAGCTTTTAGCAGAAGCTGGTTATCCGAATGGATTTGAGGCAAATTTTCTCGTGTCAAACACTCCTTATACTTTGTTACTTGCTCAGTCACTTCAAGATAGTGCTGCACAGGCGGGCGTGCGTCTTAAAATTGAACGTGTAGCAGGTACACAGTTGTTTTCAAAAGTTAATGCACGGGCTTTTGATACGGCTTTTATCGGATGGAATAACGATTCTGCGGATCCTCATACCATGGCTTCACGTCTTGTTTATAATCCAGATAATCGTTTTGAGGCTAGAAATACAGCCTATCCTAGTTGGCAGCATGGGTATTTTGATGCCAAGATGAATCAAAAAGTTGAAGAGGCGTTATTTCAAAAAGATCCGCAAAAACGGGCACAACTCTATGCTGATTTACAACGTGAACTTATGCAAAAAGGACCTTATGCGTTTATCTTTCAACAGTATAGCGTTGTCGCGATGACTCCTGATGTCAAAAAATGGGTTTGGAATAGTGCACCGCGTATTTTTTATAGTGCAATTGAAAAATAAGCGTGTCTTTTTAATGTTATCAAAGCTAAAAAGAGCTTAATCATAATTGCATGATGAAAATATTCTCCCATATAAAAGCTCTTCAGTTTTTTAAGGATGAAACTGTGAGGGATCTTTGTGCAGTATATGATTAAGGTCGTTTATAGGGGGGATGAATATGGGAAGTTTATATTGGGGAGGTTTTTTTGTTTATCGTTACAGATTCTCTGCATTCCGAATATAGATTGATATATAAGAGAATTACTTTATAGATGCTTGGTTCGATTAAATGAAGTTGATGTTTGATGCCATGCTATTTAAAAGAGCAAAATCATAATCACTTTGTGTGAAAAGGTACAGGAATACAATAGAAAGAGATAAAATGGGAAAACAAAGAATATTAAAAAAATTTTCTATTTTATTAAGCGCAATCGTTTTTTTTAATGGGGCTGTAACATCGGCATTCAGTACCTCATCTAAAGATATATTGGTAATGGCATGGAATATTGATTCAATTAGTAGTTTTGATCCAGCGCAAACTGTTGAGGTTGTGACGAGTGAGTTATTGACGAATATTTGCAGCGCGTTAGTGCAATATGATGAGTATGACCCTACAAAAATTCGCCCTGCTATGGCAAAATCTTGGGATGTTTTAGATAATGGCAAAAGAATAGTTTTTCATCTTCGTGATGATTTAAAGTTTAATGACGGAAGGACGGCTACAGCGCAAGATCTGGTATGGTCGATGCGGCGGATTATTAAATTAGGATTAAGCTATGCTCAATCTTTAATGGATTATGGATTTACCAAAAACAATGTTGAAACAAATATTCAGGCTCTTGATGATAAGACTCTACAATTAAAATTAGATAAACCCTATCCTATTCAGCTCATATTGACTGTTATTGGACAATCTTATGCTTCTGCTTTGCTTGATCGGGAAACAATTGAAGCACAGAGTATTAACGGTGATATGGGGAATAAATATTTAGCAACACATACAGCTTGTGTTGGACCTTATAAATTGGTGAGCTGGTCTCCAGGAGATAAAGTTGTGTTAGAGGCGACACAGCATTATTGGGGCGATGTACCTAAAATTAAGCAGATTGTTGTGCAGCATGTAGCGGATTCATCAAGTCAAAGACTTCTTTTGGAAAAAGGTGATGTGGATATCGTGCGTGATCTTTCTTCAGAGGATATTTTAGATCTTGAAAAAAAGGGAGGCCCAGTCAAAATTAGTCGTGTTTTGCGTCCGCAGATTATTTACCTATCGTTAAATAATAAGAATGCAATTTTTGCGAATGAAAAGGTCAGATTGGCACTTCGTTATTTGGTTGATTATGAAGGTCTTGGAAAAACTGTTCTGAAAGGGATTGCTATTCCTCGGGCAACTTATATGTCCTTGGGTGTTCCAGGTGCTTTAGATGAAAAAGAAGGCTTGCCTTTTCAGTTGGATTTGAAAAAAGCAAAACAACTGATTACTGAAGCTGGTTATCCTAATGGGTTTAAAGCTAATCTTTTAGTTGGAAGCCTTAGTTATATGTCGTCTGTTGCACAGTCTATTCAAGCCAATGCACGCAAAATTGGTGTTGAGCTTACAATTGAAAAAATGGCACAAAATCAATTGTTGAGCCGTGTACGTGGTGGAAACTATGATACTGCACTTATGGGGTGGGGGAGTGCCGATCCTGATGGACATCCAGCTTCATTAAATCACGTGTTTAACCCTGATCCAACATTTACAAAAAAGCACAATATGTATTTAGCTTGGCGCGCTGGGTATTATGATAAAAATATTAATAACATGGTGATGGATGCTTTGTTTGAGCAAGATCCCAATAAGCGCATTGTGCAATATCGTACTTTACAGCATTATGTGCTAGAGCATGGTCCTATGGTTTATTTATTTCAGACATATTATACCATTGGTATGGGACCTGATGTCAAAAAATGGATTTGGAACAGTTATAGACTTTATTACAATGAAGCAGAAAAATAAAAAGAAGCATGTTATAGAGAAGGATTGTAGAACATGCTTAATAAGAGGTTGTTTCGTTATATGAAAAAAGGTATTTGCTTTATGTTGTGTCGCTACAGAGGGGATTTTTATAATGGTTTTGCCACTTTCAGAGACTGAAAGAGCTGTATCAGAAAAGCAGAAAAAATTATTTTTATGGGATTTTTTATGCAAAGGATTGAAACTTCTTATTTCAGTTTTTATCACATTGCTTGGGTTGGTGACGATTACTTTTTTTCTTGGTCATCTTCTTCCTCTAGATCCGGTTCTATCTATTCTTGGTGATAATATCAGTCAGGAAGCTTATGATGCAATGTATTATAAGCTGGGTCTTGATAAGCCGTTGATTGTCCAATATTGGAAGTATCTTCATAATGTATTTTTGTTTGACTTTGGAGATGCTTTAACTTCTGGGCGACCTGTTCTAGCCGATATTATGCGTGTATTTCCTGCAACATTAGAGCTTGCAACCGTTGCTATTGTTATTGGCACAACTCTTGGAATACCATTTGGTGTTTTTGCAGCAATGTATCGCGATTCATTTATTGATTATGTTGTCCGTGTTTTTACACTTGTAAGTTATTCTACTCCAACGTTTTGGCTCGGATTAATGGCGTTGTTAATATTTTACGCCAAGCTTGGCTGGGTTGGTGGCCCAGGACGACTTGATTTTCTTTATGAATATTCTTTTGAACCAAAAACAGGTTTTTTCCTTTGGGATACTGCAAGCCAAGGACAATGGGAGGCTTTTGGTAATGTTTTTAGTCACGTTATTATGCCTGCTTTGATCTTGGCTTTCGGTGCTATGGCTTATATTAGCCGTATGACTCGTGGGTTTATGATTGAGCAGCTTAATCAGGAATATATCATTACTGCACGTGTAAAGGGATTATCGTGGGCGCGAACCGTTTGGGGGCATGCCTTTCGAAATGCTGCTGTTCAAATTATTACTGTTGTTGCGCTTTCTTATGCTTTTTTATTAGAAGGGGCTGTTTTAACGGAGACAGTTTTTGCTTGGCCTGGTTTTGGACATTATTTGACAAATGCTCTTTTAGCCGGAGATATGAATGCAGTTGTAGGATGTACTTTACTTGTAGGATTTATCTTTGTCGCCATTAATTTATTTTCTGATTTGCTTTATCGCATTTTTGATCCAAGGACACGTTGAATATGACAGTAAGTAATCATCATAAATCGCAATCATCATCTTCTTTGGGTAGTTGGTTAAACGATCCTGTTCCAAACTCCATAATTCAAGCGAACATACAAAGAATTTATCACGCACTGGCTAAGTTTTTTCATAACTTTTCGGCTGTATTCGGTCTGCTTATTATTTGTATTATTATTATATGTGCATTTTTTGCTCCTTGGATTGCTACGCATGATTTTCTTAGCAATGATCTAGGTCATCGGTTACAGCCACCCTCTATGGCGCATTATTTTGGAACAGATGAATTGGGACGTGACATTTTTAGTCGCCTTGTTTTTGGTTCCCGTATTACTCTTTATGTTGTTTTTCTTACAACAGTTATTGTAGGTCCAATAGGGCTTATTGTTGGAACTGTATCTGGTTATATGGGGGGATGGGTTGATACTGTGCTCATGCGTATTGTCGATATTTTTCTTGCTTTTCCAGGTTTGATTTTAGCTCTTGCCTTTTCAGCCGCATTGGGACCAGGGATTGAAAATGCTTCTATTGCAATTTCAATTGCAGCATGGCCGCCAATTGCACGTTTAGCACGTGCTGAGACTTTGACAATACGTTCTTCTGATTATGTTTCTGTAGTTCGCTTGCAAGGAGCTTCTGCTTGGCGAATTATTTTGTTTCATGTTGCACCCATGTGTATTCCTTCAGTGATTGTACGATTAACTTTAGATATGTCTGGAATTATTTTAACGGCTGCTGGTCTTGGTTTTTTAGGGTTGGGAGCTCAACTGCCAAGTCCTGAATGGGGTGCGATGCTTTCTTCAGGGCGGGAATTTATGATGACAAATTGGTGGTTGGCGGCAATACCAGGCTGTGCAATATTATTTGCAAGTCTTGCTTTCAACCTTTTAGGTGATGGTCTTCGTGATGTATTGGATCCACGCAATGGGTAATAAATTATTAGAAGTAGAAGATTTACGTATTTCTTTTCCTACAACGCGCGGCATTTCAGAAGTTGTGCGTGGCGTTAGTTTTTCTGTTGGAAAAGAAAAAATTGGAATTGTTGGTGAATCCGGATCTGGAAAATCGATGACTGGGCGCGCAATACTAAGGTTAAGTCCAAAAGCAGCCATTGTTAAAGCTAAAAAAATGCGCTTTGAGGATGTTGATTTATTGGCCGCAAGTGAACCTCAGATGCGAAAAATCCGTGGGAAACGTATTTCAATGATTTTACAGGACCCCAAATATTCACTTAATCCATTAATACGGATCGGAGAACAGATTATGGAGGCTTACCGTATTCATTATCGTGTTTCAAAAGCTGAAGCGCGGGAGCGCACCATATCTATGTTAGAATCTGTTCATATTCGTGATCCTGAACATGTGATGCGTCTCTTTCCTCATGAAATATCTGGGGGGATGGGGCAGCGTGTGATGATTGCAATGATGCTCATTCCAAAACCTGATTTAATTATTGCCGATGAACCAACATCTGCGCTTGATATTACGGTCAGACGGCAAGTTTTATCCGTATTAGATGAACTTGTGACAAAATCTGGAACGGGACTTATTTTCATTAGTCATGATTTGAATATGATTGCTGATTTTTGTGATCGTATTTTGGTGATGTATGCGGGGCGTGTGTTAGAAGAGTTGCCTGCTTCTGATTTGTCTCACGCTTGTCATCCTTATACGAAGGCGTTGCTCGCGAGTTTGCCACGGCTTGATAATCCAGTTGATATTTTGGCTGTTCCTGAACGTGATCCTGATTGGTTGTATAATCCTACGATTGTTAATGGTGTTGAGGAGGTTCCTCATGACAAATTGTGAGAATATTATTGATGTTTCTAATTTATCTGTAACTTTTGGTCATAGGCATAAGGCAGTAACAGTTGTTAAAAATGTTAATTTTCATATTAAGCGTGGTGAAGCTTATGGTTTGATTGGTGAATCCGGATGTGGAAAGTCAACTATTTTGAATACATTGGTGGGGCTTATTCCAGATTATAGTGGAAAGTTCCTTTTTGCTGGACAAGAAGTTGAAAAGAAAAAAAGTAAGGATTTTTTACGCTGTATCCAAATGGTTTTTCAAGATCCTTATGCTTCGCTGCATCCAAGAAAAATGGTCCATACGGTTCTTTCTGAATCGCTCAAAATCCATGGGATGGATAATCAAAGAGAGCGGGTAGAGGATGCTTTAGATTCCGTTGGTTTAGATTCTTCATTTCTTTATCGTTATCCTCATGAGTTGTCTGGAGGGCAGCGTCAGCGTATTGCTCTTGCACGTGCTTTAATTATTGAGCCAGAGGTGTTATTGCTTGATGAGCCAACATCTGCATTGGATGTGTCGGTACAGGCTGAAATTTTAAACTTGTTGAAATCACTGCGCGTGAGAAAAAAGCTTACTTATTTAATGGTATCCCATGATCTTGCTGTTGTTGCACATATTTGTGAACGTGTTGGAATTATGCATAAAGGGATTATTCTTGAAGAGCTTAGCAATGATGAATTGCGTAATCTACATGCGCAACACGATTATACAAAGGAGTTCTTTGAAGCAAGTATAGAGCCTATTGTCCATAGAGATCAAAGAGCATGATCAATTTTACAGAAGAGAAAATGCAATTTTATTTGTTTTGAAGTTTCTAGAGATGTTTGGCGGTATTGTTAAGAGGGAAGGGCATAATAGGATTTTTCCAGTATGAATTTGCTGGGCAGTGTTTGAGCTATAATATTTTAAATCCTATTAGAACTCCCATTTTGAAATATACGAGTGACTTATAACATACATCCCTTTGTTTAATATTGTTACATTATTTTTAATTATCATTTTATGTTCAAAAGTTTTATTTTGGGATTTTAAGCATTAAATTTGTGAGAAATAACAAAAGATAGTAATGCTGTATTTTCTAGAAAAGCTTCTCATTATTTTACAATTGTAGTTTGACACTAGGTTTTATACTAAGTGGGAAAAGGTGGGATTAGGTAGGAATACGTGGTAATTTGTTGTTTTTGTGTATAAAATTTAGCATTAAATGCGCGTTTTGTCAAAATAGATTTTGACACCTAAAATTGTAAAAAAGAGCTAAAAAGAGCGAAAATTAGAAAAAAGTGCGTTTTCATGGTAAAAATGAGAGAAGGCTTTGAAAGGTCTGTGAAAACCCTGTGAAAAATTTTGAAAAGTCTGTGAAAGCCCAGAAAACCGCCTTTGAAGACCCTGTGAAAAAAATCAATCCAAAAGTTCAATTGACTCCAAAATCAGCCAAAAATAACCAAAAAAGCAAAAAAGATTTTCACCTATTGATGATTATCTATTTTTAGAGGCAATATATACTTATTAATCAAATAGTTATATTATTTTTTTAATGTAAAAAGATTTTCATATCGATTTTTCATATTAAAGAGGCATTAAGCTGTATCTTATTTAGTTTCTGGATGTGCATTTTCAGCTTCTATTTGACGCTTTAAATGCAATTTTAGAAGAGGTAAAATAAGCTCGATTTCTTCCGTGTCGTTGATGTCTTGAACAAGCTCTTGCAACTTTATACAAAGTTCCGCCGCGCGTTCCGCTATATCTTCAGGAGGGATCTTTATATTTGCATCGCGATAGGTTGTATAAGCTATGCGACCAAGCTTTTTCATGAGACCAGCAGGGATGGTAGGTGCTTTAAAACCAGCTGCTTTCGCTTTTGCCATGTTACTAAACATTTCACCTTCACCAGTGACAAGCCAGTCTAAGGATATTCCACAGCGATCTTTATATATTCGCATTATAGATGCAGGGGGTTCTTGTAAACCCGTTTCATAATTGCGCATAGTCGTTTCGGGAATTTCAAAATGTCTAGCAAATTGCTTACGCTCTGTGAAACCAAGGGTGTGTCGTATTTCACGCAATCGTTTTGCTAGTTCTGTTTTAGGTTCTAGTTCGGGGCGTGCCAAAAATGCTCCTTATTCATATTTAGGTTAGCTTAAATTACAGGATTTTAAAAAGAGCTTCCCCCATTCATCTTAGAGAGGCATTAAGCCGTATTTTGTGTAGTTTCTAGATGTACTCTTTCAGCTTCTATTTGACGCTTTAAATGAATTTTAAGAAGAGAGAAAGTCGCTTCGACTTCTTCCGTGTCGTTGATGTCTTGAACAAGCTCTTGCAACTTTATACAAAGCTCTGCCGCTAATTCCGCTATATCTTCAGGGGGGAGTTTTATTTTAGCATCGCGATAGGTTGTATAAGCTATGCGACCAAGCTTTTTCATGAGACCAGCAGGGATAGTTTGTGGTTTAAAACCCGCTGCTTTCGCTTTTGCCATGTCACTAAACATTTCACCTTCACCCGTAACGAGCCAATGAGGATTAATGTTATAGACTCTATGATAGGCGTTAATTGCTGAGGATGTTGGTTCGTGTGCTCCGATTTCATAATTGGCAAGAGTAGTGCGTTGTAAATTAAGGCGTTGCGCAAAAGCACCGCGTTCTTCATTTCCGAGTACTCGTCTTATTTCACGTAATCGTTTTGCGAGTTCTGTTTTAGGTTCTTTTTCAGGGCGTGCCAAAAAAAATCACTCCAAACGCCAAAAAACTGTTTACAAAGACAGATATTTGGCGTATACCTCATATTACCGCCCGATATTGAGGGCAGATATTTTACAATTAACCCCACAAAAAACGGATGGTTTGAGCATCCGTTTGAAGCAGGAGCGAAGTTTATGACAACCACCCAAACATGCATTCAAGTATGGGATCGCCATAGTATTTTAGCTGAGCTACGCCGCCGTAATATGACCTTGGCGGAGCTCGCGAAAGCTTATCAACTATCGTCATCCAGTGTTCAACATATCTGGACACGGTCTAACGAGAAAGCCGAACGTGCTATTGCCGATTTTATCGGTTTGCCCGTCGAGCAAGTATTTAGCGACCGCTACCCCAAAAGTCGCCGTCGCATTTTTAAAGCAGCAAAACATGCCAATACAGATTCGCGTGCGCATTCTGCTTTGCGTGGGAATGCTGCTTGAATTTCGTTACACGGCTTTGCGCTTTTGCGCATTTGCCATGAATTTAAATACCATAAGATAAAAAGGTTTATCAATGTCTAAAGATCAGTACGAAATAGGCAAGATAAATTGCAGAGAGTTGCATCATAGAACAGCCGTTTGGAAGGGTTGGTTCTGGCGATTAGATGGTGGTCATATTGTTTTTATAGGGGGTGGTTATGGTTGCTGCTTGTAATTTATGGACCCCAGAAGCCAGAAGCGATATCGTTAATCCTTATTCGGAGGTTGAACGTTTGGAAGCTATGCTTGCCTGTTCTTTTAAGGCGGTGAGTAGTGGATTTAAACATTTGCCAATCCGGTATATTATTGACCCTCCGCACTGCTTATTTGATGCGGCGTTAGCACGACAGATTGTTATTCATATTTTGCATTATCAGTTTGAGGTGCCGCGGCGGCGTCTTGTTGCCATGCAAGAGCGTGAACGCACTGCTGTTGCTCGTTCTTTGCGTACCATTAACCGGCGTTTGGAAGAACCCGTTTTTGCGAAAGCTTATCGAAGATGGGCGGGGCGTGCGATGGATTTATTCTTTAAAGAGATCAGAAAGGCGGCGGCGTGATGGCACAGTTTCAAAAGCTTGCTCTTGATGTGATTGTGGTGCCGGAGCGTATACGCCCTGTGGATGATGAGCATGCCAAGGCACTTGCGCAATCAATGGCGCGGGAGGGATTGATGAATCCGATTACGGTGCGCCATACCCCCAATGCTAAAGAGGGTAATTACACGCTTATAGCTGGTGCGCATCGGCTTCGTGCTGCTGAGCTTTTGGGCTATAGTGACATTGATGCTGTTGTGGTGCAGGCGGATAAAGAGAATGCTGCGCTTTTAGAAGTAGCTGAAAACCTTTTTCGCAATGAATTGTCTGTTATTGACCGTGCGCTTTTTGTCCAGACTTACCGCGAATTGTGGGAAAAGAAGTATGGGGAGATTCAACGTGGCGGTGACCATGGTAATCAATATACAAAGGACAAAGTGGCAAAGGTGCAAGTTGCACCTTTGCCAAATGATGGTGACTTAAATGGCAAAGTGCAAGGTTTGCACTTTGCCAAACATGTGGCGGACCGCATTGGTTTCTCTCAAGATGTCGTGAAACGTCTTAACAACATTGCTCAGCATTTACAGCCGGAGTTGCGGGCGGTTTTGCGAGGGACGGCATTGGCGGATAATCAAGCGCAATTGTTGAAGCTTGCCAAGATGGAGCCGGTTGCGCAACGGCGGGTGGCGATTGCTTTGCAACAGGTTGAGGGGGATTTACGGCGGGCTGTTGATTTGGTCAATGGGATTAATACGCCACCGCAAATTAATGAACAGGAACGGATTTTTGCTCAGTTATTGGGTGTTTGGCAGAGGGCGGATGCGCAGACAAAGGCGCGGTTTTGTGATTATCTTGCAAGAGAACGGGGGGAGGAGCAGGCATGAAGAGGCATGGTTGCGGGCAGCTTGATTTTTTCCAAAAGCCGGTTTTTCCTTGTCGTGAACCCGTTGCGCAGATTGATTTAGGGCGGTTTCGCTCGCGCATTAAGCGAGCGATGGCGCGGGCTTTGCGTGAATGCCGGCATGAGCGCAGTGTGATTGCGGAGCGTATGGCGCATTATTTAGGGATTGGGTGTTTAAGTAAGGCGAGTTTGGATGCGTATGTTGCGGAAAGTAAGCAGGTGGATATTTCCCTGCCACGGTTTAAGGCATTTGTGCGGGCGACAGAGGCATTTTGGCTCTGGGATGAGGTGGTGAGTGAAGATGGATTGTTGCTGTTGCAAGGGGATGAGGCGCGGTTAGCAGAAATTGCGCGGCTTCAGCAGGAACAGCGGGAGATTGCAGCGCAATTGAAAGCCATGCGCGCAACGCCGGTTCGCATTAAAAGGGGGCAGCCATGAAGGAATGGTTTACTATTGCCGAATTGGCTGAGGCAGCTTTGCCAGGGTTGCCGAAAACATATAAAAGTCTTGAAAACCACGGACGGGCATATTGGAGAAAAAACTCTGAACTTTCGAGGAAAGTGGGAGGCAAAACCAAGCCGGTTTGGGAGTATCACATTTCCTTATTGCCGGAGGGGGCGCGGGCGGCATTGTTGGTGCGGTTTGGTGGGGCTGTTGATGTGAAACAAACGCAAGGGGAGCAAAAGGCAAGTATTTGGGTGCGTTATGAGGGGCTTTCAAAGGCGCATAAAAGGCGCTGTGAAGAGCGTTTGAAGGCACTTTGCTTTTGGGAAGATTTACTCCATGCCGGTATGGGTGTGCATGATGCGGCAAGTTTGAGTGCTGTGCAATTTGGTGTGAGCCGGATGTCGCTTTTTAATTGGCGGCAGATGGTGGAGGGGTATGAGCGCCCTGATTGGTTGGCAGCTTTAGCGCCTTGTTATGGTGAGGAGAATGTTTCGCAATTTGCGCCGTGTCATGAGGGGGCGTGGGAGGTTTTTTGTTCGGATTATTTGCGCCCCTCTAAACCTGCTTTTTCGGCATGTTATCGGCGGATGGTTTCGGTTGCGCAGGAGCGGGGTTTTGAGCCCATTCCTTCTGAGCGGGCTTTGCGGCGTCGTTTTAAGGCGCAAATTTCCAAAGCGGTTGTGGTTTTAGCGCGTGAGGGAGAAGAAAAGGCAAAAAAGCTTTATCCAGCCCAACGGCGTGATCGCTCGAGCCTGCATGCACTGCAAGCTGTGAATATGGACGGGCATAAGCTGGATGTTTTTGTGAGCGTTCCTTGGACAGAAAAGCCTGTGCGGCTTTATCTGATAGCGATACAAGATCTTTATTCGGGCAAGATTTTATCGTGGCGCTTATCGGATGCTGAGACTTGGGAAATCGTTCGTTTGGTGATTGGGGACATGGTGGAAGCTTATGGCATACCGGAGCGTATGACCTTGGATAATGGGCGTGCCTTTACCAGCAAGTGGATTTCTGGAGGTGTGCAAAACCGCTTTCGTTTTAAGATTAAGCCGGATGATCCGCAAGGGCTTTTGACGAGTTTGGGTGTGCAATTGCAATGGACCACCCCTTATAGCGGACAGTCTAAACCGATTGAGCGGGCATGGCGTGATCTGGCAGAAGCGATTTCGAAACATCCCTTTTGTGCGGGGGCTTATACGGGCAATAAACCGGATGCCAAGCCTGAAGATTATGGAAAACGCGCGATAGGATTTGAAGCGTTTAAAGCCCATGTTGGTGCGCAAATTGTGGCGCATAATGCGCAAGCAGGGCGTAAGGCGGTCAATTGTGCGGGGCGCAGTTTTGATGAGACCTTTACTGAGAGCTTGCAAGCCGAGGGGACGATTATTCGGCAAGCAACGGCAGCACAACGGGCTTTATGGCTTTTAACCTCTGAGGCATTGCGTGCGCAAAAGGGTACGGGCGAGATCCATTTTTATGGCAATCGTTATTGGGCGCGGGCGTTGAATGAGCATGCGGGGAAAAAAGTGATTGTACGCTTTGATCCGGATAATTTGCATCAAGATTTACGGGTTTATGATTTGAACAATCGGTTGCTTTGTTTGGCACCATGCCTTTGTGATGTAGGTTTTTATGACCAGCAGGCGGCGCGCTTGAATGGGCGTTTGCGTAAAGAATATGTGAAGGCTGTTAAAGCAGAAAAACAGCTAGCGGCAAAGCTTGCGCCTGATCACTTGGCCGATGTTTATGGTCGCCTTGAGAAAAAGGATGAAGCGTTCAAATCGAAGCTTCCGATAAAGCCAAAGGTGAGCCGCTTGATGCCAAACAATGTGGGGAATTTAGCTTTGAAAGCAGACGATGATGAGGCTTTGGGGGAGGAAGAATTCAGTCAACACTTGCATAAAGCTTTGAGAAAGTTTTCCGCCTCTGATGAGGGGCGTGAGGTGATCAAGTTTCCCAAGCAATAGAATAAGGAAATAGGAAAAGAGAGGGGGGGGGGTATAAGAATTCTCAAAAGGAAGCTGGTTTTGTATCGCGTATCAGCTTGAAGCGTTAACAAAGAAAGGGGGGAGGAATCTTAATCCTTTAAAAGTCTAATCAATACATGAAGTTTCTAGGTATCTTTGCCTGATTGGGTGAGATGCGTGGAGTTAGCAAGTTCCCCGATGTGTGAGAAAGAGAGGGGATTTGCAAGGTTAGCCGTTTTAGTATCGCGTACGGCTTTTAAATGTTCATTCTAAAGACAAAAGATAAGGGGCGGGTGGGAGCCCTTCCCCTTATCAATAGTCTAAAATCAATACGAGAGGGGAATATACATGAAAAACGCGATAAATGCAACGGTCGATAAAAATCCTTGGGCGCGACCTAAAATCCAGCCCAATGGAACAGCACAAAACCGCAACAGTGATGACATTGCTTTATGGAATGAGCTTGTGGATGCAGTGAGAGCTTTGGGGCAAATGAATGATTGGTCGAAAGCAGAGGTGGCGCGGCGCATAGGCATGCCGGATGGGACGTTTTCGCAATGGTATGCGGGCAGTTATGCGGGACAGTTGGGGAAGCAAAATGCAAAGGTTCACCAATGGGTTGAGACTTTAAAGGAAACAGCGGGGTTTTTGGAGCGCATTCCTGAAAAACCAGCCTTTCAGAGGAATCGAATTGCCAGTGAGATTATTGATACTTTAACACTGGCACAAAGTACGGGGGATATGGTGATGATTACGCTTGATGCGGGCAGTGGTAAGACCGAAACTTGCCGCCATTATCGCTCTACCCGCCCGCATGTTTATCTGGTAACAGCCAGCCCGCATACGCGCAGTGTTCACGGTATTTTGAATGATATGGCAGCAGAATTGGAAGTGGTGGAATATAATCCCACCCGCTTAACGCGTGCGATTGGCAAAAAGTTAGAGCGTGTTGGTGGCGGAACATTGTTGATTGTTGATGAGGCGCAAAATTTAACGGATGAAGCGATTAATCAGTTGCGCCACTTTGTTGATATCAACGGTACGGGGTTGGCTTTGGTTGGCAATGATGAGATCTCGGGGCGGTTGGTTCATCGTCAAAATGGTCCCTCTTATGCGCAAATTAAAAGCCGATTGGCGATGCATTTGAAACGGCGAAAGCCCTATAGTGAGGATATTGCAGCGCGCATTCATGATTGGGGGATTGAAGATGTTGGTGCGATAAAGTTTTTGACAGGGATAGGCTTAAAGGCTGGAGCTTTGCGGCAAATTGACAAAACCATGATGTTGGCACGCATGGCAGCGCTTGGAGATGGGTGTGAGGTGACTTTGAAACATGTCAAAGCGGCATGGAAAAACCGTGACGTGGAGGAATTGGCATGATCTCTTTATGCGACAAAGAATTATCCGATACGCTTGTTGGTCTTTATGACGATTATCAATGCGGTTTTGATATTGGAGAAAAGCTTCAATTGTGTGTTGATTTGGCGTTATTGCTTGAATTGGAGTTGAGTGTTCATCGTTTGGGGGAGGCGGATGCGGTTTTGGAAGCTGAAGTTGCAGAAGTTTTGGCTGAGTGTGACAGCTCTGATCGAGATGAGAGCAATCGTGTGATTTATATGGATTTTGGAGGAAGCAAATGATGGAACGTAACCCCTATATGGTGAGAGAGTGCTTGATTGCTTTGCGCTCTGCCTTTTTACAGTATGAGGTGAATGGCATTTTTATGCATGGACAAGATGTTCGAGAATTGAATGAGTATTTGCGTCGTTTGGCAGGCTATAACCACGTTTTAGGTCATGAGCTTATGCGGTGTCGTTGGCAATTGAAAGCGGGATGTGCGCCTTCTTCAGGGGATGTTGTGCCATTTCGTCGGTTTCAAAAAACATAAGGAGGAAGTTGGTGATGAATCCACAAATTGAACTTGAAGGTACGCGTTATATGAAGGATGCAAAAGGGGCTTTGGTGCCGGTAAACCTGATCCGCCCTGCGGATTTGTTAGAGGATGAAACGGTGCGCAAAATTATGGGTTTTGCGAAAGAATTATCGGCAAGGATTGCACGTTTTAACAACCATACGATTGCGGATTTGAGTGATTTTGATAGCTTGCTTGCGCAAGAATATGGTGTGGAGCGGCGTGGCAAAAAGGGCAATTGTACTTACACAAGCTTTGATGGTTTGCAACGCATTAAGGTGCAGGTACAGGAAAGTGTTGATTTTGGACCGCAATTGCAAATTGCCAAAAGCCTTCTTGATGAGTGTTTGAATGAATGGTCTGCGGATGCACGCCCTGAAATCCGTGCGATTATTACGCGTGCTTTTAATACGGATAAAGAAGGCAAGGTGAATCGGGGCGAGATCTTTATGCTGTTGCGTTTGGATATTGATGATCCACGCTGGAAAGAGGCGATGCGTGCTATTCGCGAGTCATTGCGTGTGACGACATCTAAGGAATATGTGCGTTTTTATGAGCGCGATAGCCTAGAAAGCGCTTGGCGTGCTGTGACCATTGATCTGGCGAAGACATGAGGGGGGAGAGATGTCTTTAGCTGTCCTTCATATGGGAAAACGCGCGTTAGGTCTTGATGATGAGACCTATCGCGCACTGCTCTATCGCTTGACGGGCAAGCAATCGGCGAAAGATTTGAATTTTTCAGAAAAGCACTTGGTTATCGCTGAAATGAAAGCGTGTGGTTTTGAGCCGAATGGGAAGCGTTTAGAGGGTAAATATGCCAAGAAGCTCCAGGCGCTCTGGATTGCTGGGTGGAATCTTGGCATTATTCGTGATCGTTCAGATAAAGCGTTGCTTGCCTTTGTGAAAAGACAGACAGGGATTGATCATATTCGTTTTTTACGCGATAGCGATGATGCATGCAGAGCTATTGAGGCGTTGAAAGGTTGGTTGCAGCGTGAGGGTGGGGTTGACTGGAAAGGGAAAAACCGCGAAGATTCATGGAGGAATAAACCAAGCATTTCCATTTTGTGTGCCCAATGGAAGTGTTTGAATCCCGATGCTGTGTTTGATCTTGGGGCTTTTCACCAAAGTGTTATGGCGTTAAGTGGTAAAGCTTTGGGTGAGATGAGTGGGGGCGACTTTAGAGAAGTGATGAATGTTTGGGGGCGGAAAATCCGTAAAGGTGTTAAAAGCGAGGGGTAAGCATGTATGCAAGAGGAAATCTATAGCGATTTTCCTGCCTTATTGCGTGAAATAGCTGATGTTGCGGGCAGTGAAGCAGCATGGAATATGATGCGGGCTTTTGGTGGACGAGAAGTTTATATACCCGGGCGTCTTGAGAGTGCGGATTGGTTGATTGAAATTGTTGGGTTTGAAGAGGCGCAACAATTGATCAACCATTTTTGTTTTAATGGTTCGGGTGTGCGCCTTCTTATCCCCCTTGGCAGAGATGCTGAACGGCGGCAAAAAATGGTGCAAGCGTTGCAAAAAGGCTGGTCGGTTGATGCTGCAGCTGCTGTTTCTGGTATGCATGTGCGCACAGCCTATCGCTTGAAGAAGAAATTTTCTTTGCAAGAACCACAAGGTTTATTATTTCCAGAGTTTTATGAGTATTGAGAGTTTTGACTGACAGTGTCAGGCTTATATTGGGGGGTTGAAATCCGATAAACTGCGCATGGATTTTTATGCATTGAGTGGTTTGTTATGGTTTCAATAGATGCTTCTTTTCTTCATCGCCTTGCGCCTAAATTGGCGCATCATGCGCGCCAAGATTTTATTATTGTTGAAATGGCACGCGTGTTGCCTAAAGCTTTATCTTATGGGGCACTCACAACACCGTTGCGTATTGCACATTTTTTAAGCCAATGTGCCCATGAGAGCGATGGCTTTTTTACCGTTTGTGAATATGCCTCAGGGCGCGCTTATGAGGGGCGGCGTGATTTAGGCAATGTCAACCCTGGGGATGGGGTGCGCTTTAAGGGGCGTGGGTTGATCCAATTGACGGGGCGCAATAATTATCGCCGTTTTACGAGGTTTTGGCGCTTAGTCGATGAACAAGCTGTTGATTGTGAGGCATTTCCGCAAGAGCTGGAAAAGTTTCCAGCAGCGCTTTGGTCTGCTGTTTGGTTTTGGCAAATGAAAGGCTTGAATAGGCTTGCTGATCAAGATGATTTACTCAGAATTACTAGAGCAATTAATGGGGGCAAGAATGGACTTGTGCAACGTTTGATTTATTTGAACCGCGCCAAAAAGCTTTTGGGGCTTGGAGGCGAGGTGAAAGCATGAAGCCCTCTTATCGTGGCTCTAGGCTCTATTTATGGTGGTCTTTTTGGTTTGCTTGGGGGGTTATTTTTTTGCTCGTTTCTGGTGGTTTGTGGGGGGCTCCGCATATTGTTGATATGGCGAGCATTTCTATTCCTTCGATGGTGGCGATTATTGTTGGCAATCTGGGGGTGCATCGTGGCTTTGGTTCGTTGGATTTTTCCAATAGGAAACATTCCCATAAGCGGCATAGCAGCTCCTATGATGGGGTGGAGATAACGAGGTGGGGAGATAAAAGCAATGTTTAGCCCACTTTCAAAACTGTCTTTTGGTCTGCTTTTTTTGGTCAGTGTGATGTTGGCGGCTTTTGGCTTTATGAAAGCGCAAGTTTTAAAAGCGGAAAAGGCGCGTGATTTGTATTGGCAGTTGGAGATTGCCAAGGCTTCAGCACGTGCACTGCTTGTACAAGAGCGACAAAGACAAGCAGCGTTGGAAGCTGAGCATCAAGCGCAAGGGGTGATTTCGGCTTTGGAACAAAAGCTTGTGAAAATGGAGGGGGTCAATGGGAAGTTGCCGGTTACTGGCGGTGGCATTGGGCTTGAGCGTGTGCGCTTGCTCAACACACAAGCCGGTGGGTAGCCTTTCTTATCATTTTTTATCGGTTGAATTGCCGCCTGTTGTTCGCATGGCGTGTGCCCGCCCAGCTTTATTGCCAGAGCGTGCTTTGAATGCGCGTGAAGTGGTGCACTATTGGGGGCGTGATCGTGCTGCTTTATTGATTTGTGAACAGCGTAGAAAAGCTGCGGAGCGGGCGATTTTAGGCACAAGAGAGGGGACTTTTAAGTGAATTTGGATATCAGTGTTGCCAATGGCTGGTTGTCTTTATTGTTATCGGTTATTGCGATTTGTGGGGTTTTGAGAGCCTATTTTTCTTCAGGTGCGCGGGAAATGCTGAAAGATATCACGGCGCTTAAAGAGCGTGTGCAAAAGTTAGAAACAGAGATGGACTTTTTGCCTGATCGTGATGCGCTGCAAAGATTGGAAGTGAATATGGAGAAATTGAATGGTCGTCTCAACACGCTTTCTGCACAATTACAACCGGTGGCAGCCATTGGTGAGCGCTTGCAAGAGTTTTTACTGGAGAATGCCAAGAAATGAAAGCAGATATGGATAAAATCATCCGTGAAGAAGCGCGGTTGATTATTTTAAAAGGGCTTGCTTGTGAGCGCAGTGAAACTTTATCGAGTGCGATGATTGAGCGGCTTTTATACAGTTATGGCATCAGGCGCGATCGCGATTTTGTGCATAATGAACTGGCATGGATGGAAGATCAAGGTGCTGTTACGTTAAAATGTGTGGGTTCGGTTTTTCTTGCGGCATTAACAGAACGGGGAGCACGTCATTTAGTCCGGAGCTTTTCCATTGAGGGGATTAAGCGGCCTAAACGTTCATCAATAAAAGACGAGGTGAAGGATGCGCAAGGTCGGGCGTGGACGTTTAACGGCGATTGATTTATTGCCGCAAGCTTGTGATCAAATTATTGCTGCTGCTGCTGAGGCTTTAAATGGGCGTGAGAAGACGCAAAAAGCCATTTATGATGAATTTAAAGCAGCTTTGAAGGCTTTAAAAAAAGAAATGGGTTTAAGCTTTTCTATACCCTCCTTTTCCAGTTTTAATCGGTATTCTTTGCGGCTAGCCGTGATGTCACGGCGCCTAGAACAGACAAGAGAAATTGCAGCAAGCCTCTCGCAGCGCTTTGATGCTAAAGCTTCTGATAATATCACTCTTTTGACGGCGGCAGCGATTAAGGAGTTGATTTTTTCCACGTTGAGCAGTGGGAAAAACCTTTCGCCAAAGGCAGCACAAGAATTGGCCAATGCGCTTAAAGGCGTGTTGGCGGCTGAACATTTGTCGACCACGAGGCGGCAAAAGTTGGAAAAAGATTTTACCAGCAAAGCAAGCAAAGCGGTTGACGCAGCAGCAGCAGCGGCGGGGCTCTCAGAAGAAACAGCGCGAGCTATTCGTGCGCAGGTGTTGGGGGTAAAACATGGCTGAACAGCCCTTTTCAAAAAGTCATGTCTTTGATCATCAAGGTGGTTTTGATATTTGGCGGAAAAGTACTTTTCCCAAAGAGAGTGATCCCTTAGCGGAAGGCGTTTTGATGGCGCATCAACGGGCATGGATTGAAGATAAGTCCCCATTAAAATTGGTTGAAAAGGGGCGGCGGACCGGCATTACTTTTGCAGAAGCTTTGGATGATACACTGATTGCGGCGGCGGCACGTGAAGCGAGGGGCGATAATGTTTTTTATATTGGTGACACCAAAGACAAGGGGCGGGAATTTATTGGCTATGTGAGCAATTTTGCTTCGGCAATTACGAGCCATAGTGGGGATGTTGAGGAATTTTTATTCTCTGATCAAAGGGCGGATGGTTCAACAAAATATATCTCTGCTTATCGGGTGCGTTTTGCTTCGGGGTTTCGGGTTGAGGCGCTTTCTAGCCGCCCTGAAAATATTCGCGGACTACAGGGCATTGTGGTGATTGACGAGGCGGCGTTTCATCAAGATGTGCGCGCTGTTTTGGATGCTGTCAATGCTTTGCTCATTTGGGGAGGAAAAATCCGTGTGATCTCCACCCATAATGGTGTGCTCAATCCTTTCAATGAATTGATCCGTGAAGCGCGAGCAGGTAAGGTTCCTTTTTCGGTGCATTGTTACCCCTTTGGTGTTGCTGTTAAAAATGGCTTGTTTAAACGGGTTTGTGCCATGAAGGGGGAGGTGTGGAGTTTAGCATCTGAGCAACAATGGGAAGAGCAAATTCGTGCGTCTTATGGGGTGCGTTTGGCTGCTATGCGCCAAGAATTAGATGCCATACCAGCTGATCAAGAAGGGGCGGCTTTAACACGCTTACAGATTGAAAATTGTTGCGCGCTTGACATTGCGGTGTTGCGTTTTGCTTGTGTGGATGATTTTAAAAATCAATCGGAACATCAACGAAGTGTTGCTGCTTTTGCTTGGTGTGAGAAACATATAAAACCTCTTCATATTGGGCTTGATCGGCGGCGCCAACATGTTTTTGGTGTTGATTTTGCCAGATCGGGCGATGCGACATCGATTGTGGTGATGGAGGTGGGACAAGATTTGGTGCGCCGTGTCCGGTTTATGGTGGAATTGCGCAATACGCCGTTTGATCAACAAAGAGAGATTTTATTTTATGGGGTGAATGGTTTGCCGCGTTTGATGGGCGGCGCGTTAGATGCGCGGGGCAATGGGGCTTATTTAGCCGAAAAAGCGGCGCAACGTTATGGAGCTCTTGTGAAGGAAGTGCCCTTGTCACAAAGTTGGTATGGCAAGGAAATGCCGGCTTATTTGGAAGCTTTTGGGGATGGGACGATTGTTTTGCCGCGCGATAGTGACATTGTTGCCGATCATCAAGCGCTTGCTTATGTCAATGGCATTGTGAAAATTCCAGACAATCATCGTTTTAAAGGCAGTGACGGTTTTATGCGCCATGGTGATAGCGCGATTGCTTGCGCTTTGGCTTATTTTGCCAGCCGCCAAACTCCTGAAATTTATGATTATACACCTGTGAGAGAGGCTTATCGTTTTGATGAAAGCTCGCTCTTTTCAACGCCTTTTTTTTCAACAATGCGATCAAAGATTTATTGATGGGATGATGAGATGGTAAAACTTTTAGATCAGTGGGGCAGGGCGCTTAATATCAAAGGACTGGAGAGGGAAGTCGCAAGCCCTACCATTAATGGTATTCGTGATGTGTGGTCACAAACCATTGTCAGTGGTCTCACCCCTGCGCAACTTGCTGATATTTTGCAACAGGCAGCACAGGGGCATCCAGAGCAGTTTTTTCAACTTGCCGATGATATGGAAGAGCGTGATTTGCATTATCGTGCTGTGCTTGGCATGCGTAAAAATGCTCTCACAGGGGTGGAGCCTGGAGTGATTGCCGCAAGCAACAGTGCACAGGACAAAAAGATAGCAGATGCGGTGCGGGAAGTGATTAGTGCGCCTACTTTTGTTGATGATTATGTCACGGATTTGTTAGATGCTTTGGGAAAAGGCTATGCGGTTGTTGAAACTTTGTGGGACAAGAGTGCCAAGGAATGGTGGCCGGTTGCTTGGAAATGGCGTGACCAGCGGTTTTTTCAATTAGATCGGCGGGATGGTTTTCATTTGCGTTTAAAAGAAGAGGGGTCTCACTATGGTATTGAACTGCCTGCTTATAAATTTTCTATTCACAGACCCAAGTTAAAAAGTGGTTTGCCTATCCGCACGGGGCTTGCACGGCTTGCAGCTTGGGCTTTTTTGTTTAAATCTTATACCTTAAAAGATTGGATGGCTTTCTTAGAAGTTTACGGTATGCCTTTGCGTGTGGGCAAATATGGAGCGAGTTCTTCTCATGAGGAACGACGGGTTCTCATTCAAGCGGTGCGTGATTTATCCAGTGATGCGGCAGCAATTATTCCCAAAGAAATGGAGATTGAATTTATTGAAGCGGCAGGAGGCAGTGGCAATGCGGTTTTTGCCTCTAAGGCGGAATATTTAGATCGGCAGATTTCTAAAGGGGTATTGGGACAAACCATGACGACGGATGATGGTTCGTCCTTTTCGCAAGCACGCATTCATGAAAATGTGCGTCATGATATTGCCAGAGCTGATGCACGCCAATTAGCTTTAACGGCTAATCGTGATTTAATTGTGCCCTTTGTTGAGATTAATTTTGGGCGCCAAGAGCGCTACCCCCTTGTCTATTGGCCGATTTCGGAAAATGAAGACATTAAAGCGATTAGTGATGCGCTGGAAAAACTTGTGCCCTTAGGTTTGCGTGTTGGGGCGCAAGAAGTGCGCAATAAGATTGGTTTTTCGCAACCAAAAAAGGAAGAGGATATTTTAAAGGCTCCTGATAATGCGCTTGATGATGAGAGGGGAGAAAAGGCTCATGTTTGTGCTGATTGTGGAGGTGTTTTTGATGTTTCTGTGACAAGAGAGAGCAAGGGTGCAAAAGAGAAGGGTGGGAAACATCACGACGAATTGGACCGGCTTTCACAAGAAGCTTTAAGCGACTGGGAAGAGGACTTAGAACCCCTTTTAGAGCCTTTTAAAAAGCTTGTGAGAGAAGCAAAAAGTTATGAGGATATCCTAAAAGGCTTAGATGAATTGCTAGGTGAGATGGATCATCACGCATTAGCAGCGCGCTTGGCAAAAGTACAAATGA
This sequence comes from Bartonella sp. TT110JLCBS, assembly GCF_042193405.1. Classification (NCBI taxonomy): domain Bacteria; kingdom Pseudomonadati; phylum Pseudomonadota; class Alphaproteobacteria; order Hyphomicrobiales; family Bartonellaceae; genus Bartonella; species Bartonella sp. TT110JLCBS. The sequence continues at coordinate 9,082 of NZ_JBHILT010000013.1, read as the reverse complement.
TTGCACGTGGGCTTGGGTATCATGGATGAGGAACTTTTTAAAACCGCCCCTAAAGAGGTCACCCGTTATTTTGAAGCCAAGGCACTTGTTCCAAGCTTTGATTGGCGTGATATAGCACCAGAAGAACATGCCTTTTCCTTTACGGTGGCAAAATCGGTGGGCTATGATATTTTGGATGATTTTAAGCGAGCGGTTGGAGAAGCCATAAAGCATCAAGTTCCTTTTCAAGATTTTCAAAAAAATTTGATGCCGATTTTACAGGAAAAGGGTTGGTGGGGTAAAAAGACCAGCATTGACCCCAAAACTGGTGAAAAGAGCGTGGTGCAATTGGGCAGCCCACGGCGTTTAGAAACGGTCTATTGGGCCAATACCATGAGTGCGCATGCAGCAGGCGAGTGGGAGCGCACACAAAATAATAAAGAATTTTTGCCCTATCTCACCTATGCTTTGTCGAGTTCAGAACATAAGCGTTTAGAACATGAAAGTTGGGTGGGGTTTACGGCACCTGTTGATGATCCGGTTTGGGATTGGCTTTATCCACCCAATGGTTGGCGGTGTAAATGCAGTGTGCGACAGGTAAGCCGTTATGAAGCAGAAGATTTAGGCTATGAAGAGGGGGCAGAGCCACTTCATGTTGAAAAGCAGGTTTGGCACAATAAGCGAACGGGGAAAGTTGAGAAGATACCAAAGGGCATTGATCCTGGTTGGCATTTGAACCCTGGGAAACATCGGGCGCAAAATTTAAGCCGTTTTTTGAGTGATAAAATTTCTGTGATGGGGGACAATGACAAACGCATTGCCATTGAAGATATTGTGGGTTCGCCGCTTTTGGAAGCGATGTTTGAAGGACGTATGCCTCGCGGGTTTATACCCATTGCACCTATACCACAAAAGGTGCGTGATGTTTTTGCAGCGGAAAATTCTCTTATTCGCTTATCCGCAGACAGTGTGAAACATATTTTGTTAGAGCATCAAGCGCGTGATCTTCGCTTGGATGATTTTCGGGGCGCCATTCAAACACTCATTCGCCCCCATGGTGTTATTAGACGAAAAGATGCACAGAGTGTTGTGTTTTTGGGTGAAAATGGTGGGGCATGGTGGCGCTTTGCAGTCAAATGGGTAGCAAGCAAACAAGAGTGGTGGCTTATCTCGATGCATAAAAAGAGCTTTCGCGAAATTCAACGTTTGTTAAACGCCGCTGAAAAGAAGGATGAACGGTTGTTGTAAAGAGAACACCGAAAAAGATCTGCTGGCTTTTGTGAAAAGAGAAGGCGTGGAGGGCGGTCAACTCCTCACAGATCCGGCAAAGCCGCCCTGGCATAACTGGCTCACGCCTCGCAGGTAATCTAACAGTTTCAACGTTCAAAAGCAATCTTTAAAAAAACGGCTTGAGAGAGGCTTTTTTTGTATAAGACGATAATTGTACCTCTCACTTCACAACGGCGCTCTATCGTCTTTGAAGTGCCTTTGAAAACGATTTTATGGGATGGTTTGGCACGGGGGGTTCTCTCACAAGGAGAAGAATAGGGAAAAGAGTGCTTTTTTGAGAAATGCTCTTTTGACTGACAGTGTCAGACTTATAGTGGGAGTAAGTTTCATGCATTGTATTGCCAATGACAATTGTAAAGCAATAGGCAATGTATGGAACAGGAATTTCACGAAGATCAAAAAGATGGGGATGCAGAAACATTTCATGCTGCGTTAATAGATCTTTGCCAAGACGCTACCGTTAGCCAAGCGCCTGAGTGGGTAGAGCTTTTGCCCAAAGCGCCCCATGTGAAGGCACGTGATGGACGACAATGGCATTATAACCCGCAAACTATTTTAAAAGCCTTTGCAGCCAATAAAGGACCGCTTGTGATTGATTATGAGCATGGGCAACATCACCGTGCGAGAAATGGTTTAGAAGCACCTGCCAGTGGCTGGATTGAAGAATTAGTAGAGCGGGATGGTGCGATTTGGGGGCGTGTTAAATGGACCGATATGGCCGCTAAAAAGATTGTTGCCCGAGAATATCGCTATCTTTCGCCTGAGTTTCGCCATTCCAAGAAAGGTGAAATTTTAAATTTAGCCGGTGCTGGTTTGGTGAACCGTCCAGCCCTTGTCATGACGGCTTTAAGCCGTGAACAGCCTTCCCCTATAACTTTGACGGAGAAAATGATGGATTTGACAGCCATTGCCAGTGCACTATCACTGGCAGAAGATGCTAAAGCGGATGAGATTTTAGCAACGCTTAAAGCGCGCGAAAAAGAACGCGCGGAATTAAATTCCCAATTAACAAAGATGCAAGAAGATTTAGCGCTTTTGCAAGAAGAGCAGAAAAATACAGCTATTGAGAGCCTTTTAGACAAGGCCATTGAAGAGGGCAAGATTTTGCCTGCTGCCCGCGAGGAGTATCGTGCACTCTGTAGCCTTGAAGGGGGTGTGGAACATTTTAAAAGTTTGGTCGAGAAGTTGCCGGCGCTTGCCTCAACAAGCCCTTTAGAAGTGTGTGCTTTAGCGCAAGAACCAAAGCTTGCTCCAGAAGAGGTTGCCCTTGCGGCACGCCATTATCAGGAAGAGCAGAAGCAAAAAGGCTTCGACATCACCATTAGCCAAGCGGTTGAGTATATTAGCGAGCAAAAGGAGCGCCAATCATGAGTACGATGATTTTAATTAAATCTTTTCGCGCTGGAGATGTGATCTCACCTTATTGCATTGTTGCAGCGCGCGGTGATGGAATGGTGGCAACGGCTTCTGGTAAGGGTGATAAATTATTAGGGACTGCAGGGTCTTGTGAAGCCAAGGCTGGTGAGATGATTGATGTTGGCCAATGTGGTTGGGGCGAAGTAGTTTGTGGAGGCAATGTTTCTTTTGGTGATTTTTTGACCTCTGACCCCAAAGGACACGCCATTAAAGCGGAAGCCGCAGATCGCACCATTGGTATTGCCATGAGTGATGGTTCTGCTGGTGATGTTATTTCTTTTAAAATTAATTAATCGAGGCATATGATGAACAGACCTTTTCCCATTGATCCAACACTCACCGCTATTGCTATTGGTTATCGCAATCCAGCAGGTTCTCTTATTGGCGATAAAGTTTTGCCACGCGTTTGTGTTTTAAGTGAGGTGTTTAAATATAGTGAATTTCCTTTAGCGGAAAATTTTACCGTGCCTGAACTTGAAGTTGGGCGAAAAGGGCGCCCGAATGTGGTGGAATTTTCTGCCTTTGAACGGGAAGCCAGTGTCAAAGATTACGGACTTGATGATCTTATCCCCAATTCAGATATTGAAGCAGCGGCACGGGCACGGGCGGAGCAACGCTCTCGTTATAACCCCGAAAAGACAGCTGTAGAGGGACTTGCCAATTTGCTAGAATTGGGGCGTGAAGTGCGTGTTGCAGCCCTTGTGCAAAGAAGTGAAAATTACGCACCAGAGCGGGTGATTACGCTTAAGGGTGAAAATAAATTTAGCGATTATGAGAAATCTGACCCTTATGCCACTTTAGATGAGGCGATGGATAAAAGTCTCGTCTATACGCCCAACACCATTGTGATGGGCAAAGTTGTTTGGTCAAAACTCAAACGTCATCCCAAAATCATTAAAGCCGTTAAAGGGGGTGGCACTGCTGATGGTTTTGTCACCAAGGCGCAATTTGCTGATCTGATGGAAATACACCCCGATCGTTTACTCATTGGTGAATCGCAAGTGAATTTGGCACGTAAAGGGCGTTCGGCACAATTGGCACGCGTGTGGGGCAATAAGATTGCACTGCTTTATATTGATCCTACCAAACAACAGGCAGATGGTTCGGTGATCAGTTGGGGCTTTAGCGCCCAGTTGGGCGAGCGTTTGTCTGGAGTGATCAATGATCCAGATATCGGCTTATCAGGCGGTAAACGGGTGCGTGTGGGGGAACGGGTGTGTGAATTGGTCGCTGCAAAAGATGCCGGCGTTTTGTTGCAAGAAGTTGTCTAAGGGAAACTTTTAAACATGGCTTATGCAAGCAAAACATTGATTGAAGAGCTCTGGGGTGATGACTTCTTGGATGACTTATGCGGGATGGATGAGAATTCTGATCCAGTTTTTTCAGAGCAAGCCATTGCCCGCGCGCTCGAACAGGCAAGTGGTGAGATTGATGTGCATTTGTCTCATCGCTACTCAATCCCCATTGCTGGACAGCCAGCGGCTCTGGGTATGATCTGTGTCAATATTGCTGTTTATAATTTAGCCATACGCCATACGGCACTGACCACGACTATTGAAGATCGTTACAAACAGGCGGTTGATTTGCTGAAACGTATTGCCGAAGGCAAAGCGGGTTTAGGCATAGATGAACCTAAAATTATGAGCGAAGATGGACCGGTTCGTGATGGGGCTTTTTTTCATGCCAAGCCGCGTTTGATGGGAAGATAACATGTCTGTTGCAACCCATATTGAGATTAAAGAGACAGGGCTTGAAGCGGCTTTATCCTTTTTGCAAAAGGGAGCTGATAGCTCGATGGGGACTTTGGCACAAGGGGTTGGGCGTCTCATCCAAGAAAGCACAAGGCGGCGGATTCAAAGTGAAAAAATGTCTGCTCAAGGAGAGAAGTGGAAAAACAATCATGCCCGCACTTCCATTCTTTATGCCAGTGGGGCGCTTTCACGCTCCATTGATATGAAAGCTTCACCAGAACAGGTGATTGTGGGCTCTGGGTTGGTTTATGCGCGGATTCATCAATTGGGTGGGGTTATTCGCCCGAAAAATGGCAAGACACTGCGCTTTTTTCTTAAAAGCGGCAAAGCACACCGCTTTGTTTGTGTGCATCAAGTGACCATGCCCGCACGCCCTTATTTGGGGCTTTCAGAGCACAATAAAGTGGAAATTGTCAAAGCGACAGAAGATTGGCTGGAAAGGGTCTTTTCATGAGTCAAACGATCACACAAGCAGGGCGCATTAATCAGTTTCGTGAAGCGGTGATAAGAAGCCTTAAAGGCGCTTTACCGGATGTGCGTGATTGCGGCTGTCAATTTGGACGTTTTAACTTAGAAGAGCTTGAAACACAGATGCTGGTGGCTCCAGCCGTGCGTGTTGCGGTGTTAGAAAGCCGTTTAATTTCTGTTGCTTCTGGACAGATGAGTGCTGATCTTCATTTAGGGGCTTTTATTATTACCACAGGTAAAGAGCGTGATGTTTCCAGTTGGCTTTTAGCAGAAGCCATTGCGGTGCTTTGTCATAGCGGGCAATTGTGGGGACTAACGCATTTGAGTGCCCCGCGTGAGGTGCAAATTGAACCGATTATCTCTGCGGCGATTAAGCAGCGTGGTGTATCGATAAGCGTGGTGGAATGGCACCAAGATTTGCATCAGTTGGGACATGATATTTTTTGTGATGAAGGACAACTCAAAAGTGGTTTGATTTCATGGGACAATGAGGTGGGGGCATGAATGACGCACATCTCTTAAGTGATACCTTTCGACAAATCATGAAGCGTCTTGATGCGCTTGAACGCTGTCTTGCCAACCAGCACATGATCGGGCGGGTTGTGCAAGTTGATGGCCATAGGGTGCGGGTGAAACTTTCCGAACAGGGTTCCAATAGACAAGCGGTTTTATCGCCTTGGTTGCAAGCGCAAGAAGCTTCTGGCGCTCTCTCAAGCAATATGCCCCTCCATGTTGGTGATCCGGTGCGCTTGTTAAACCCCCATGGCGAAATTGGTTCTGCTTCTCTGGTGGTGCGCGATAGCTATAGTGAGGATGCGCCTAATCCCGCACGCTCTTTCCAAGAACTTGCTCTGTGTTATGCGGGTGGCGCTTTGCGGATGACAAAAGATGAACTTATTCTCTCCCATGGGGAAAATCAAATTCATTTGAGTGCACAAGGTTTGGTGCTTTCTCATCAATCAACCCGTGTTGAATTAACGGGTAGTGTGCATATTCAAGCAGAAGATTTACAGCACAATCAAAAATCTGTTGGCGCAAGCCACAAACACGGTGGGGTCAAAATGGGTCCCTCCACAACCTCTTCCCCTCTTTAAAGGAGTTTTATCATGCGTGAGAACACTTATGTTATTTTAACCAATGCCGATTTTGTTGCAGGCAAGCGTTCACCGGGCAAAGGTGAAGAAATTTGTTTAAGTGAGGAAGAGGCTAAATATCCGTTGCTGCTTGGTCAGATCGCTGAAAAACCAGCACCTGTTGTTTCTGCGCCCCCAACTGTTTCTACCACAAAGACAACAAAGGGTGTTTAAAGCATGCGGTGCGGGATGAGCGAAAAGGATGGCTCTCTTTTATATGGCTTTGCGCATTGTCAACAGTCACTTCGTAAATGTCTGACGACAAGAATTGGGACACGGGTTTTGCGTCGTCATTATGGATGTGATGTTGGAGCATTCCAAGATGCCAATGCTGATCCTGCGACGATGATGCAGCTTTATCAAGCAATTGTTGAAGCACTCAATGATCCAGAGTGTGGAGAGCCTGGGTTCTCGTTGCAGAGGATTGATCTGACAAAAGCAACGCGTGAAGGCACGTTCCATTTTGTTTTAACGGGTGTTTTTTATCCCAATGGGCATTTGGGGGATTGGTCACACAAAGAGCCAATGAGCATCAATTTAGAGGTTGGTGATGACTGAGTTTGAACCTTTATCCATTCTACAATTTCCTTGGCCACAAATTCCCCCTCCACAACTCCCTCTGCCACAAATTATTGAAGAGCTTTCTGTTGAAGCAATTTTAGAGCAAAAGATCACGCGTTTGACTGAGCTTTTTGCGGCGCATCATATTCCTTATAATGTAGAAAAAACCGCTTATGATCCCGTGGTCATTCAATTGCAAGCGGCGGCTTATGAAGAGTTGCTATTGCGCCAGCGAATGAATGAAGTGGCGCGGGATAATTTACTCACATTTGCCTGTGGAACAAGTTTAGATCATTTGGGGGATTTTCATGGGGTCACGCGCCTTTTGGATGAAGATGATGAGCGTTTGCGCCGCCGCATTCGTTTGAATAGACAAGGGCATTCCACAGGGGGCACAGCGCCACGTTACCAATATTTTGCCCTCTCAAGCGATATCCATGTCAAAGATGCTTTTGTTTATCGTGAGGGTAAAAGTCCGCTTATTCATGTTGCGCTTTTTAGTGACACCCCTTCAGGGGTGGCTGATGAGGCTTTAATTGCCAAGGTACAAGCAGCCCTTGATGAGCCCCATGTTAAAATGACCAATGACCACATCTTTGTGAAAAGCGCGGTACAGCGGATGATCAATGTTTCTGCTGATTTTTGGTTGTTACCGGATGAAGGCTCCTTTGTTTTGGAAAGAGCGGAGCAGAATTTAAGAGCAGAATGGGCGCGTGCATGGAGGCTTGGGCGTGATTTGTCTTTAAGTTGGATACTAAGCCGCTTGATGGTTGAGGGCGTTCACCATGTGAACATAACGCACCCTTGTGAGGATATTTTGGTCGCACCTGATGAAGCGGTCGCACTAGGGGATATTGTTTTGTCTGAACGGGGGCGTGCTTATTGATGCTTTCCTCACTTTTGCCCCCGAATTCTAGCTTGTTTGAACGTTGTTTTGCAGAAGCAATGGCTCTTGACCTTCACGTTAAAACTGCACTCGAAGAAATACCTCGCGCGAAATTTATCACGCGTCCGCCTTCTTGGTTGCCCTTTTTAATTGATGAATATGGCTTACAAGAATTAACCCCTTATTTCTCTAACCTTTATGATTTAATTGATCAGGGTCTTGCATGGCAAAATATTCGCGGCTCCCTTGAGGCAATAGAGATAGGGCTTGAATGGTTAGGGATTTCGGCACGCTTTCAACCCGCCTGGACGGGGCGAGCATGGTGGAACTCCTTTCAACTTGATTTTGATCAGTTGCCTGAACGCAAAAGCCTTGAAGCTATTGAAGCAATCACAGATCTTTCCAAAAGTTTGCGCTCTGATTTTCGCCGTGGGACCTATGGTTATGATGTGCAAGCTGTTGAATGCAATATGTCACGGTTTGATGACAGCATGTTGGAATATGAAAGCGGTGTTCACTTAACAGCTGGGGACACTTTGTTTTCCTTTGGACGCACAACAGAAATCAATCACACGCTCACAAGAGAAGAAGGCAGGCTTATTGGTAATTGGATAGATGATGGGGATGAAGAGTTAAGCTGGAACCAAATTGATTATCCTTGGGATTTGGCAAATTTTCCGTGGTGTTCGGTCAAAAAACATGAACGCGATATACTCATGGCAGAGTGGTTCCAAAATCGTCCCCTTTATTTGGCTTTAAGAGACGAAAACAATACTCTGATTGGGTATCGCCGATGCAACATTGTCCAGCCTGTAGAGCAGGTTTTAGAGGGTGTTTACAACCATTGTGGCAACAGATTTAACCCTTCTACAACAGGCACTCTGTTGTTTCTTGCAGCCCGCACAGATTTTGAAGATGTTGAGGACAAACAAGCCGCCGCTGTTTCCCTTCTCGTTCATGGCTGTCTTGCACAACAAACCCCTCTTGGCAAACTTTGGTTAGGGGCTGATGAGCTAAATGGCGGTGTAGAGATACTCAAAACGCCTATCAATATTCCTTTGCGTGCCGATGTTCGCGAACAATTCAAGATTTTATTGAGGTTTTAATATGAAGCATGAAAGTGGTTTACCGTTTGCAATTGACAGATCTCGCGGCAAAGAGGAACAACAAAGCGTGGTGTTTTATGGCACGCGTCCCTTTATTCAAAGTGGTGAACTCAATGAGGTTCAAACCATTATAAGGGGGCGGCATGACCGCTTGGGACGCCTTGTTGCAAAAGAAGGAGACCGCGTTGAACGCGCTGATGCTTTTGTCAACAAAGAGACAAAGACCGTCACTTTAACGGATGGCAAGATTTATATCGCAGGCGATATTTTCCCCGTTGCACCAGCTGTACTCAACAATGTTGCCATGATTGGGCGCTTGGAAATTGGTGTGAAGCTGCAAAAAAAATGGATAACACACGAAGATGATCCAGAGCTATTGGGGCAAGTCCCTGGCACATTGGCAGAAGGAGAGCCTGGAGCGGCACGTGAAGTAGCAAAACTTGTCTGGGCACTAAAAGAGGATGCGCAGAATGGCACTTTCTTTCCGGTTTA
>NZ_JBHILT010000119.1:0-1150 GCF_042193405.1 Bartonella sp. TT110JLCBS | reverse complement strand
AAACTTGCTGCTAAAGAAAAAAAGCTTTGGTTAAAAAAGAAACCCACTAAATTTACCGATAGCAAATTTGGACAGACCTACACAGTTTATCGGAGAGACGATTTGTTTGATCCTAACAGAATTTCTTACTGGATGGTAAAAGGGGAAACGGTATGGGGCACTAATATTGATAGAATGAAAGCAAGAAGAGCACCTATAGGATATGATGGTAAGTCTGTTGAGTTGCATCACCTAAATCAAACCCCTGATGGACCCTTAGCAGAAATGAGCCATGAATTTCATAAAAAATATACTTCTGTTATTCATGCTAATCCAAAAACACATCAATCGCTCATAGATAGAAAAAAGTTTGAGAAGCAGAGAGAGGAATATTGGTATAAACTTGGTAATGGGTATGGAGAACAAGAAAACAGTAATTTAGGAGGAATAATCAATATGAGATGGGGTATCATAGGTCTAGATTTTAACAGATGGGGACAGGAGCACCGGCAGTAATGCTCTACGATTGATGAAAAGAGAAAAAACAGAGACTTATAAAATAATTTATGGAGAATAATTGATGAAAACCTATACCTTAGATGATGTTGCAGTCTTAATTGATAAGGTTAATAAATATGATGATGATATTATCAATTTTGGTACTGAAAAAAATGCGGTTGATGATCTTGTGATTGAAAAGGCAGAGAAAGCTTTGGATTTAAAATTCACATCGTCTTACAAAGTTTTTTTAAAAAAATATGTAGGAGGGGAAATTGGTGGTGAAGAAATTTATAGCCTTTATGGAGATTGTGGGGAAGGTATTCCTGCTGGTGATATTGTTTACCAAAACTTACTCGATAGAAAACATGGTTTTGCGACACCAGAACAGCTCGTTGTGAGTTATGATCTTGATGAAACCTTTTATTTTGATTATACGCAGTTTCGGGATGGAGAATGCCCACTTTATGTCAGGCTTCCATCTGAAGATTGCGAATATTACGCCAGTAATTTTTATGAATTCCTTTGCAAAAGAATTAAAGTACACGTGGGAGAAGAGATACCTGAAGGTGATCAACCGATTGAAAAGATTGAGAACACTCCCACTCCGCAACCTATCCCTTTTTACAAGAGCTTTTGGAAAAAACTATGGAAGAGGTGAAATTGATAGAGG
>NZ_JBHILT010000118.1:0-1160 GCF_042193405.1 Bartonella sp. TT110JLCBS | reverse complement strand
AACCAGGTTTTAATGTGATTTAATCTATATTGGTTTCTGTTTTGCAAGTAGACAGACTTGGCAGAGGTCATGGGCACGCCTACGTCCTTTTACACCGAGGCCAGGGCTCGATTTGACCAGATCAAGCAGTTACTTCTGGGAGCCCTGACCTCCCCGATCATTGTGCGCCCTCAATCTCCATCACCACCACCACCACCAGAGGCAGAGCCAGTAGATGCACCAGACACTGCTGAGCACGACACCGACACCGACGATTCTTAGATTTTTATTTTCTATACTTTTGTACTTTTGATATTTATTTTTTGACTTGTATATGACTCAGAAAGGACCTCTTCCTTCTGAGATCATTCATGACTTGTATATTTTCAGTTATTAGTCATATTTATTGTTGAGCTATACTAAACTTTCTCGTGTGCGTGCGTGCAGAGATCATACTTGAGAGAGATTGAGGGAATAGTAACAAAAACACGGTCTCATAACCGTGTACGCTTCACAACCCTAACGACATAACTTCTCACATAAATAGGGCTTCATCAAACGCACAACTTGGAAAAGGGGAGGATTGTTTTAACTTGCTTTTTCCCACACATTATACTTACTATCTTTTATTGTGCTTGCATGCATACATTGGGGACAATGTACATCTTAAGTGTGGGGGGAGTTCACATGCTTATGCTCTTACTTATATACTCATGCTTACATAACACATGCTTTACTTGTGCATTCAATTGACATGCTTATAGCCCAATATGGTTTACCCTAGTAGACAACGGTTGTATTCTTATGGTTTAGGAGAACTTTTAATCATTGCACCAATCATGCTCAAAATTTTGACTTGAATATTGGGAATTTATGCTCAAATTTGTTTTTTTCAAAATTCACATAAAATTGTTCATTAGATCTTTTGGAAACTCAAGCTCAAAGTTGTATGGACTAAGTTTATTTTCAGGGTGAATCGTGGCTTTTACTTGGCATATAAAAAAAAAAGAGAGAGAGTTGAAAAAAAAAATTGAGAAGAAGAAGATGAAAAGAATATTGGAAAAGAGAAGTGAATGAAAAATAGTGAAAAGAAAAAGAGAAAAAGAAAAAAATTATGGAAGAAGCCAAGAATAGCCATCGGGGGTAGAAAGAGCTACCGCTCATGAAGTATGAAGCTACTC
>NZ_JBHILT010000117.1:0-1167 GCF_042193405.1 Bartonella sp. TT110JLCBS | reverse complement strand
AAACAATAAGGCATCTTTATTTAGCAAGCCGTTTTGATTACTTTTATAAAAACATTACATTGCCACTTGACATTGTGACAGGAGTATGAATAATCGAATCAGGTGCCTCAAAAACACCTTAAACCGCAAGCGGATTGGTTACCGAAATAATCAGTCTTCTATACATTAAAGATTTTGACTCATTATATGCCGTAGCATATAACAGTCTTGTCGGGTGTAGTTACGCTATACAATACCCTTATGGGAAAAGCGTAACGACGGACTTGTGGCCGTGTTTTTGAGCACCCGGCACTCTTATGGAGTGTCAATCAAAAACATCTAACCCACAAGGAGTTCTCATGAACACTCTTATAGAAATTAAAAAAAGTACTTCTCATAGTGCTGTTACTCAGACTATGTCTAGCATTGAAATTGCAGAAGTGTGTGGTAAGCAGCATAAGAATGTTATGCGTGATATTAAGCAAATATTTAACGAGCTCAAATTTGAGCCGGTTGATTTTATAGGTACTTACATTGATGCAAAAGGTGAAAGCCGCCCTTGTTATAACTTACCTAAGCGTGAATGTTTAATTCTTGTTTCGGGTTACAGCACTGCTTTACGAGCAAAGATTATTGACCGCTGGCAAGAATTGGAAAGACAAGTAGCAACACCACAAGTAGATCTTGCCAATGCTTTGGAAAATCCTCTTACGATTAAACAGCTCCTTTTAGAAAGTATCAATCAATTAGAAGACTTAAGAAATGAGGTGAGTACACTCAAGCCTAAAGCAGAAGCTTTGGAAGGCTTAAAACGTTCTGATGGGCTGTTCGGTCTTATTGAAGCAGCAAAGATGTTAGAGGTAAGACCAAAGGACTTAACAGATTACTTGCGTAAACATGATTGGGTCTATCGACGGGCTCCAGGGGCACCTCTGTTACCTTATCAGGATAAAATCAAGAAAGGCTTTATGGACTGCCCTGCTATTACTATCCAAAGACCAGATGGCACAGAAAAGGTACTCCCTTCAACAAAAATTACCTCCAGAGGATTAGCATGTTTAAGAGAGCAAATTCATGGAGGTGTACAATGAATAGCAGTGTCGATTTTTTGTGCGATTTGTGGATGGCATTGTTTAAGCTTTCTAACCATCGAGGCATTGGAGATGAGGACTGCAATGCTATAGTTGA
>NZ_JBHILT010000116.1:0-1168 GCF_042193405.1 Bartonella sp. TT110JLCBS | reverse complement strand
GATTACGGATCGTATTAATCAATATACATTTGAAGAAGGTAAAGATTTCATAAAAACACAAGATTTGCGGTTCCCAAAATTGGGAAGCGCAAAATCTAGAGCTGTTACAGCAATAGAATATCATCTCACTCTAGACATGGCAAAAGAGCTCTCAATGGTTGAACGCAATGAGAAAGGACGTCAAGCACGTCGTTACTTTATTGAGTGTGAGAAGAAACTGAGAAACCAATCTGTTGATTATGATCGTGATACCCGTTTTGATTTGCCAAGCTATTGGGAGGGAATGAACGCTGGTGAAAAAGTTTTGTATCTTCTGGGTCCAATTCATGTTCGTCTTCTTGATGCCTTCAGAGTAGATGAAGAAAACAGAAAATACAAAGCTCTCATTAAAGAAGCAAAACAGGTCTTAGAAAAATCTGTTACGAAAGCCGCTTAGTTTAAATCACAATCCATCTCCCCGTTTTAAAAGCGGGGAGGGGATAAATCATTTTATTGGCAAATTCATCTTATCGAAAAATAACCGATGGCTTTTCTTGGCATTATCTACAAGCTTATCAAATGAAATCACTTCTATATAAGCTTTATAATTCTCGTTATATCCAAAATACCCCATGTTATCACCTGTTATTCTTAAATTCGAGTTTTTGCAACATTTCCTTATACTATCAGTTAAATCACAGATAATATAACAATAACCAGGTATATCAAGAGAGTCTTTTATAGGACGACCATCGAATGTTTGTACTTTACCTTTTCTAATTTCGTCTAGATAATCAAACACTTGTTTAATAGGATCTGTTTTATCTCCCGATTGTGCATCATCTCTCATTGGGCGTTTAATTTCTATTATAAAAAGAGATGCCAATTGCATAGGCTGTTCGTCTGATATTAAAATAGGATTGTCGTATATAGGGGTGTCGTATACATTTAAGGCACATATATCAGGTCTTTTATCTTCTGTAGAACCTGTAATAGGCATTGCTTTCAATGAGATGTCAGAAGCTAAATAATCATGAAAAACTAACTTTTCATCTATTAACCATAAATTACAATTATCCATAGAAATGTCATTGGAATCACACTTCATTGGCATTATGAGTTTGTGAATAATATTTTCTTTAGCGTAGCCTTTATCGCTTTTCTTTAAAGCCTTTTCTAGAAGATCTAC
>NZ_JBHILT010000115.1:692-1177 GCF_042193405.1 Bartonella sp. TT110JLCBS | reverse complement strand
GTGCTCTTAGCTTCTTGCGATAGGACATGAGCATCCTCTGCTTTATTCTTCGCTTCCACCGCTGTGTCTTTTGCACTATCCGCTAACTGCTTTGCATTATTCGCTAACGTTTCTGCTAAATGCGCTGTCGTCTTAACTTCTTCAACCAATTGTTTGGCTTCACCAGCTTTAGTCTTGGCTTGTGTAGCAACGTCTTCTATTGTTAAAGCCCTCTGCTCTACTCCTTCTGCTGTCCTTTTGGCTCCCTCAGCTGTATTCTTGACATGATCAACCGATTGCTTAAGACCATGAGCTACCGACAGGGCTTTAGACGCCGTTTCTTTTGCATCACCGGCTACCGAAGAGGCTCTATCAGCTGTCATCTTGGCTTCAGAAGCTGTCGTGAGAGCTTGCCCACTGTTCGTTGCTGCTGTTTCTGCAACATTCTTCACCTCGCCCATCACCTGCTTGGCATCATCAAAAGCGCTCTTGGTTTGTTCGGAAAG
>NZ_JBHILT010000115.1:343-682 GCF_042193405.1 Bartonella sp. TT110JLCBS | reverse complement strand
CGTCTCCTGCCGTTGCCTTGGCTTCTCTTGCCTCTGTCAAAGCTGTCTCTACTGTGCTTTGAACTTGTGTCACTCTTTGAGAGCTTTCCGTGACCGTTGTCGCCACTCTATCGGCTGCACCTTTAGTATCATCCGCAATACGCTTGGCTTCTTGCGCTAACCTCTCAGCCGCTTCTGACTTCATCTTGGCATCTTCTGAAGAGGTTTTCGATACCTCTGCTGTTGTCTTGGCGGCATTGGATACTGTTAATGCCGTATTTGCCTGCTCTAAAGCTGTCTCTGCTGTCGTCTTGGCTTCAGAAGCTACAGTAACTGAACTCGCTGCTGTGTCTGCTATAG
>NZ_JBHILT010000115.1:0-267 GCF_042193405.1 Bartonella sp. TT110JLCBS | reverse complement strand
CTCTAACGGCGCAAAGGTTTCATACGAATACAAAGATGCCGTCCCTAAAAGCTTCGGAACAACAACGCTGTCTTGAGAAGTTCCTGCTATCATTTCTTCTCTCGTCGCGACAGGTATCAAATATTCATGTTCATGATCGGGTATCTTCATCTGCTTTATTCCTTCATTCAGAGGGCTTCATCCAATGAACACTCTTTCAAATCTTCAAGCTCTTCTCTTAATGCCTCTAAGCGCTTCTCTAAATCTTTTACAGAACCATTAAGCTCT
>NZ_JBHILT010000114.1:0-1191 GCF_042193405.1 Bartonella sp. TT110JLCBS | reverse complement strand
TCAACAAGCATTATTTATTCAATGATCTTAGAGACGATACCGGCACCAACAGTACGACCACCTTCACGAATAGCAAAACGAAGTTTTTCTTCCATCGCTATCGGAACAATCAACGAAACATCCATGGCAACATTGTCACCGGGCATAACCATTTCCGTTCCTTCTGGAAGCGTAACAATCCCTGTAACATCCGTTGTACGGAAGTAAAACTGAGGGCGATAATTCGTGAAAAATGGCGTATGACGCCCACCTTCATCTTTTGTCAAAATGTAAGCCTCTGCTTTAAAACGTGTATGAGGCGTAACAGATCCTGGCTTCGCCAATACTTGACCACGCTCGATCCCTTCACGATCAACACCACGTAGCAGAGCTCCTATATTATCCCCCGCTTGACCTTGATCTAAAAGCTTGCGGAACATTTCAACGCCCGTAACCGTTGTCTTAGACGTTGGACGAATACCGATAATCTCGATTTCCTCTCCAACTTTAATAACACCACGCTCAACACGACCCGTAACAACCGTTCCACGACCCGAAATCGAAAATACATCCTCTATCGGCATCAAAAATGGTTGATCAACAGGACGTTCAGGGGTTGGAATATAATTATCAACTTCACTCATTAAAAGACGAACAGCGTCTTCACCAATGCTTTTATCCTTATCCTCAAGGGCTGCTAACGCAGAACCCTTAACAATTGGTATATCATCGCCTGGGAAATCATATTTGGATAAAAGTTCCCGAACCTCAAGCTCTACAAGCTCCAAAAGTTCTGCATCATCAACTTGATCAACTTTATTAAGAAAAACAACAATTGCTGGAACACCAACCTGACGTGCAAGCAAAATATGCTCACGTGTCTGAGGCATTGGGCCATCAGCTGCTGAAACAACCAAAATAGCACCATCCATCTGTGCTGCCCCTGTGATCATGTTTTTCACATAATCAGCGTGTCCTGGACAATCAACGTGCGCATAGTGACGATTTTCCGTTTCATACTCAACGTGGGCTGTAGAAATAGTAATTCCACGTGCGCGTTCCTCCGGGGCAGCATCAATTTGGTCATAAGCTTTAAATTCACCAAAATATTTCGTAATCGCTGCTGTCAATGAGGTCTTCCCATGATCAACGTGACCAATCGTACCAATATTAACATGCGGTTTTGTTCGTTCAAACTTGCTCTTCGCCATT
>NZ_JBHILT010000113.1:0-1202 GCF_042193405.1 Bartonella sp. TT110JLCBS | reverse complement strand
GATGATAAAGCAGCGTAAATAACGGGGCGGGGGGCTGCTTTATAGCAAAAAAGCCGCGTCCTTTAAGACACGGCTTTCTTTTTTTGTTTAACGCAACAAAACTTTTTCTGATAGTTTTTCTTGTATACATAAAAGCCTCTATTCAATAGATTTAAAATGATTAACTGGGAAGGTTTATAAAATGATTGACTAGGATTAATAGTGATACTATTATTGGTTATGAACAATAAAGTTGAAAAAATAATCAGCTTGATGCAAGCATCACCAAGGAACATTAAGTTTTCAGATTTGTTGGCTGTGTGTGTACATTTTTTTGGAGAACCACGGAACAGTGGTACAAGTCACTTTGTGTTTAAAACCCCGTGGCTTGGTGACCCGCGTGTGAATATTCAAAAAGATTCTGGCAATAAGGCAAAAGCCTACCAAGTCAAACAAGTATTGCAAGCGATAGAAAGGATGAAACATGAACAGTAATCATTATTCATATCGTGTTTTGTGGTCGCAAGAAGATCAGGAATATGTCGGATTGTGTGCAGAATTCCCATCCCTTTCATGGTTAGCATCTCAAGCAGAGAAGGCTTTAAAAGGCATTATGGATCTTGTTTCAGAAGTTGTTGAGGACATGCAACATAACGGAGAAGAAGTTCCTGTGCCTTTGTCGCATGGTAAATATAGTGGTAAGTTTCAATTAAGAATCCCACCAGAACTCCATAGAAAACTTGCAATACAAGCTGCCGAAAATGGTGTAAGCTTGAATAGATACATTTCTTCTAAGCTTTGAAAAGTCTATACGACCAGAAGATACCCTCCGCCCCTTATTTATGTTGCTTAGAATTTACATAATAAAAGCCGCGTCCTTTAAGACACGGCTTTTATGATCAAAACAGCTAGCGATCTAAATAAACGATTAAAGTAACCAATCGAAATATAAAAGAACATCTCTTTATTGCACAAAACGTATCAAAACGCAAGCTGTTAAGTAAAATAAAAATGGGATTCACACTGTAGATTCAGTGGGTTATGATAAATTCTGTTTGTAAAAATACACCATAATGTGTTATACTATCATCAGTTGTGAGTTTGTTTTGTTCTAAGTACTATTTTCCATTAAAGGACAGAAAGAAAATGCTTAATAAAGTGATTTTAATTGGTCATTTAGGTGCCAATCCAGAAAGCAAAACAATGTCATCTGGTATCGAGGT
>NZ_JBHILT010000112.1:0-1204 GCF_042193405.1 Bartonella sp. TT110JLCBS | reverse complement strand
GACGGTGGTCAATATCATGATATGCCCGAGAAAGTTGATTACAGTACCAAGGCTCAAGTGAAAGCTTGGATATATGGTGGTGATTTGCCAAGAAGCGTATTGAGTTGCGAAGCATTGATAGACGAGGTGAATAGGGAAATCAAAAAACGTACAGTGAAAGCAGTGAAAACTTATGATGATATAGACAGTGAACTAGAGAAAGCACTTGGTATTCAATTAGGTAGGTATCAAAATGAAAAAAATTGAAAAAAATAAAAAATACGTATTGACTTTAAAAAGTCATTCTGTTAAACGAATCATTAAGTGCTAGAAACACTAAACATGTAGCGAATAGATTACGAAACAATCTTTTCCTGCTTCAAAATTTGGCTTTATTTTTATGCTATTATTGGCATATAACGATTTTGTCGGGTGTGGTTACGCTATACAATACCCTTATGGGAAAGGCGTGACGACGGACTACATGCCGTGTTTCTAGCGCCCGGCACTCTTTTAGAGTGTCAATAGAAACTTTAAACATGTAGGAGTTCCCTATGAACAATTTAGTAACAATCAACAATGCTGGTATTGCTGTCACAACTTCTTTGAAAATTGCAGAGGGTGTAGGTAATAAGCACAAAACAGTTATACAGTTGGTTCGTCAAAATATTAAAGACTTCGAAGAACTTGGAAGGGTCGCATTTGAAATGCTACCCTTTGAAACCAAGGGTGGAATACAAAAGAGAGAAGTTGCCATCCTTAATGAATCACAAGCAACTCTACTGATGACATATATGCGCAATAATGGCACGGTGCGTGCATTTAAAAAAGCGCTTGTTAAAGCTTTTTATGAATTAAAAAGCCAATCAAAAAATCATGATTTATTCTCTAGAGATAATGATTTATTTTCTTATGAAAGTTTAAAAGCTTCTGAGGGAATTGGTAAAGTTTTGGGAATGATTGCTGCGCGTTTATCGTATGTAAATGATCTACAAAAAGAGCTTGATCACTACAAATTGGTTACGACAGAAGCCAAGCGCGTTTTAACAAATGCTATTGTAAAAGCAGCTTAAATAACAGGCGGTGCGGGGGCGCCTCCTTATAACCATTTCATTCAAAAATTTATTCAAATGTTAGATTAGGGAGCTACCTATGACCACTAAAAATGTATCCAAAAAATATGAACTCACAGATGAAATCCACCGTATTCCTGAGGGAAAAACTG
>NZ_JBHILT010000111.1:394-1211 GCF_042193405.1 Bartonella sp. TT110JLCBS | reverse complement strand
AAAAGACATCTCGCTCCCTAGCCTATCTCACGACAGTGTTCGTAAATGTTATAACTATAAATCTATTAAGCACGACCCTCTTCACACTTAAATAAAACACTATCATTATATTTTCCTACCCCCAATGTTGCAAAAAACCTTGGAATTTGAGAGCATTCATAAGAGGCATTTTTAGTCCTTTCTTGTACAGTTTTTATCCACACGCCCCCCACTTATGACGTGCAAAAGACATTGTTCTGATTGATTTAATATGAAAAATAATAAATTATTAATAATAAACAATGACTAGCTCTGTTTATGAGACACATTCATTGCTAAGATAATCATCTCTGTATCAAACATAAAAGTTTCCCCATAGGTGCTGTGGTTTTCATCATAATCTATTTTGACTTTCTTCTCATCCCATGAAGATTCTTAATTCATACCGATCTGCAAACAATTCATTTTCTTGTCTAAAAGATTCCTCTGGCTCACTATTTTATGTGATTCAATTAATCTATAGTATATTGATTTATAAAAATAATAATTTTTTTCAATTTGAATCATAACTTCGAATACTGTAAAATTCTTCCATCACAAACCCTCTTATCAATTAAAATCTCTTGGCTACACGTCACAAGAAGACATGTGAGAAAAAATGATGAAAAACGCTCTCTAATGCTAAAAACTGTAGCAACATTAGAGGCTAGCAAAGTATATAATGAGTGTCGACTTGCACTTTATTAAGCGTAAAGATAGAGTTGCTCTATGGGTTTTATATTCTTCACAAGGAACTTTACTTCTACACCATTCATAAACACCGCCTCGAAATAGATAT
>NZ_JBHILT010000111.1:0-366 GCF_042193405.1 Bartonella sp. TT110JLCBS | reverse complement strand
AAGAAAGCGTATGAATCTACCATACAAGTGGCTTCTGTTGTTTGAGATACTCTGTTTTACATGGGGGTGTTACTCCATTAAGACTCTATGAACCAACCTAATATTCACCAAATATCCACACAAAAAAACATCGAATACATAAAATTTGATATGAGCCTCGTATCACTACTCTAAAAAACAGTACTTTACGATACAACAAAATAATAAAACTGTTTCAAAATGGCCTTTTGAAAATAAACTATTTCTTTTGAAGAAAAATTTCTATCAAGCTTTCAAGCTCCTAAAATGCATCCTCAAAAATACAAGTTCCACCAACCTCTACTTGATAGCATAACAGTTTTAATTGCTGAAAATGCCTCTGTGGTA
>NZ_JBHILT010000012.1:30111-68600 GCF_042193405.1 Bartonella sp. TT110JLCBS | reverse complement strand
TTTTTAAATAAAATGCCCCAAACATTACCAATAAAATTGTAACAAAAAATCCTATTTCAAGATTTTATTGGAAAAATAAGAAGCTTGTAAAAGTTCCTTGCTAGATAGCAGCGGCTTTCAGAGTATAATACCCCTCCCCTCACAACGATTGCAACTTTTCTTACATATTGCAATGATGTCATGTCAAAGGCTAAAGAAAGATAGAGTACATATTCTATAATCACCATTGCATAAATATCTTACACGCTTTATGCTTTTCCATGAGAGCAAAAGGAAGATGTCAATGTCATCTAAACTGACGCGTAACCAAACATTGGTTTTAAACACTTTAAAAAATGCAAAGGGGCCTTTAAGTGCTTATGCGATTCTCGACCATTTACGCGAAGAAGGTTTTCGTGCACCTCTCCAAGTTTATCGTGCGTTAGAAAAACTCGTACAGTTAAAGTGTATTCATCGTCTTGAAAGTGTAAATGCCTTTATGGTCTGTTTACACCCTGAAAACTGTCAACATGAACTTACAACGTTTATAATTTGCGAAAACTGTGGCACAGTCAACGAAATACAAAATCAAACGATTGTATCGAGTTTAAAACAGATGGTTCAAGCGGTTGACTTCCAAGCACACAAAAGCACCCTAGAAGTACGAGGTCTTTGTAAAAAATGCGCAATAAAATAAGACCTCTAACTTGAAAACAAGATCTCTAACTTGCAAGTTTATATATTTAGCATTATGTACCAGAGATCGCCTTATTGTTTGAAAAGCTCTTATCGTCTGTATATATCACCCTACCCTAGAGTGAGAGGCTTATTATACTCGTTAGAACATAAATATTGAAAGTATAAATCATGTCCATATCTGAGACAATTTTTTCAGCCAAAAATTTCAATAAAAAGCAACAAAGGAAAGTAATCAAGGCTCTTCTTATTGTCTCTGCAATTTTTGTGCTTTGGTTTAGCTATAAGTGGATAACACAATGGCGTTATATGCTCTCCACTGAAGATGCCTATGTACAAGGAGATATAGCCGCTATTGCGACTAAATTAAATGGATATATTGAAAAAATTGCTATTAAAGCCAACCAAGTTGTAAAAAAGGACGATGTTTTATTTTACTTAGACAATGGTGATTATCAAATAGCCTTAGATCAAACAGAAGCGCATCTTAACACACAGAAAAAAACACTTCTACGCATTGATGCACAAATCACAGCCGCTCATAGTGCTTTAGATGATGCAAAAGCGCAAAAAGCAGCCGCTTCAGCTATAGCAACCAATGCACAACTCACCTTAAAACGTGTAACAGAACTGAAAGCCGATCGTTATGCCCCTCAATCTGAGGTCGATGATGCCAAATCAGCTTATGAACAAGCCATTGCAAATGTTAACAGAGCAGATGCACAAATCGCTGCAGCACGTGCAAATATCCGAGTACTAGAAGCACAACGAAGTGAAACAGAAAGCCAAACAAAGAGTTTAGAACTTTCGCGTGAAAAAGCACAACGTGATCTTGATTCAACCATTATACGCGCGCCATTTGATGGAATCATAGGAAATTTAACAGCAAAAACGGGAGATTTTGTTGTAAATGGCCAACGTCTTGCAGCGTTAGTCCCCATCCATGCACTTTATATTGAAGCAAACTATAAAGAAACACAGTTGCAAAATATTCATGCGGGACAAAAGGCTTATATTTCTGTTGATGCCTTCAAAAAGGAGGTCTTTACAGGAACAGTGCTTTCTATTTCACCCGCAACAGGTGCTGTTTTTTCTCTTCTTCCTCCACAAAACGCTACCGGTAACTTTACAAAGATTGTCCAACGCATTCCCGTACGTATTTCTATTCCAGAAGAAGTCTTAAAGACCGGACATATCCGAGCAGGAATGAGTGTTTCAGTAGAAGTTGATACACGTACAAAACCACAAGATATAAGTCTCTTATAATAACAAGAAAATGACCTCATTATTATGACATCTTCAATACCAAAGCCCATACAGTCTCAAGAGCGCATAGAAATCCGTAACATTGTGATTTTCATAGTTATGGCCTTTGGCATGTTCATGGCGATTTTGGATATACAAATCGTTGCCTCCTCTTTAGCCGAAGTTCAAGCGGGGCTTACAGCAAGCTCTGAAGAAATTTCATGGGTTCAAACCTCCTATCTCATCGCTGAAGTCATCATGTTGCCCCTTTCTGGATTCTTAGGAAGATTGCTTTCAACACGTGTTTTCTTCACCATATCAGCGATCGGGTTTACGATTACTTCTGTTCTTTGTGCAACAGCAACATCTATTGGAGAAATGATTATCTATCGCGCACTACAAGGCTTTATTGGTGGTGGAATTATCCCAAGCGTTTTTGTCGCCTCTTATGTTCTTTTTCCTCCTTCCAAACGCCCAATTGTTACCCCTATTGTTGGACTAGTCGCAACATTAGCCCCCACCATTGGTCCAACGATCGGAGGTTATCTTTGTCATATCTTATCATGGCACTGGCTTTTTCTCATTAATGTGCCTTTTGGGATTATTATTTCAATTCTCGCTTGGAAGTTGATTGATTTTGATAAAGCAAATCCATCTCTCATGGCTAAATTTGACTGGTTGGGGCTCATTTCTATGGCTGTTTTTCTAGGAACTTTAGAGTATGTACTAGAAGAAGGCGCACGTCATGATTGGCTGAATGATAGGCTGGTTCGGAATTTGTTCATTATCATGATTCTTGCTGCCACCTTGTTCTTCTGGCGTGCTTTTACAGCAAAAGAACCCATTGTAGATCTCTCTACTTTTTCTAATTTTAATTTTTCAGCTGCATCCATTTTTTCCTTTTCACTGGGGATAGGTCTTTATGGACTCACGTACCTTTATCCTGTCTATTTGAGCCAAATCCGCCATTATGATGCCCTTATGATTGGAGAAACATTGTTTCTTTCAGGATTCGTCATGTTATTAACGGCTCCCCTTGCAGGATTCCTTTCAGCACGAATGGATGCACGTTTAATGATGGCAATAGGACTTTTTGGTTTTGCAATAGGCACTTGGATGGCAAGCGCTATCACAGATAAGTGGGATTTTTGGCAGCTTTTTTGGCCGCAAGTTTTCCGTGGTGCTTCTGTAATGTTATGTATGGTTCCTATTAATAATATTGCATTGGGAACACTCCCACCAGAACGAATGCAAAATGCTTCTGGACTCTTTAATCTCACACGGAATCTAGGTGGTGCTGTGGGGCTTGCCATTATCAGCACGCTCATGACAAAACGCACGGACTTCCATTATGGACGAATAGCCGAAACACTTAACCACGCAAACAGACAAGCAACTGAAATGCTTTCAAAGCTTACTTTATTGTTCAAAACAGAAACCTTTGATTCCTATACTCTTGCTCTTTCTCAATTGTTTAATATAGTCCGCATACAAGCAATGATTATGGCTTTTAGTGATATTTTCTTTATCATAACCATCATCTTTAGCGTTTTGGCATTTATGACTATTTTTCTCAGAAAAATACCACCCCTCATGGATTCACCACCAAGTCACTAAGCTTCATTAAAGTTGAAGAATATTTTTTATATCCTTATCCCTTTCCTCGATTTTTATCACTTTATCTCTTCTCAAGAGACAATATAAATTAATGTGTGATTCTCAATGATTCTTCTGATAAAAATTCTTTTGAATGCAGGCTCTTTACGCACTTTTAAAATAACTTCTCACATGCAAAATTGCTTTAGATGATAATAAACAAAGAGCTTACCTAACGTGCTCCACACTATAAAGATAAAGCAGCTATTTCTATAAGATTTTTGATTTATCACCATAGGGCACAAACGATTAAAAGATTCTTTGCCCTTCATCTCTTTTGATTCTTACAAGAATATTCATAAAAGATTTATGATTCTTGTGATTTTTATTCACGCACCTATTTTCCCTTATAATGTGTAGGATAACGTTTTTTTGATTCTGAATGCAAAATTTTATATGAGAAAATCATTTTGTATTTGATACTCTCATGCCAATTGCAAAACGATTTACCTTTATAGCAAAAAAAGTAATGATATATTTTTTTCAAAAAAGCTGCTTTTGAACATGTAATTTTATTTTTTTACACTCTTTTAAAAAAGCTGATACTTATAATTTTGATTCTACTGCTGCATATTTTTCTTTCTTAAGCCCCTTCTCTTTCAACAAGCGCTAAAATTGTATAAAATTTCTCTATTGAATCAATCAAAACCATTCCCTTGCACATAAAAAGCAAAGAAATAAAAACTGTTTAAGAAAAAAGTAAAATACCGAATCGTTTTGATGCAAGATCAACCAACGATATTGAAAACTGGAAAACTGTATGATGATACCGACTTTAAAAGAATACAAGACAACTCAAAAATCTGGTTCCTTTAATATTATAAGATAGGACGCTATTTCAAAAAATGAGCTTAAAATATATTCCTACTCACTGAACTGAAATTATCAAAAATAAGAAACCAGCCATATAATAAAATCGCAATAGAACTCCCCAAAAACTTTGTAGCGCTAAATACCTTGGCACGAGCCAAAACAATATGCTCTCCTCAATGGCAGCTGCTGAAAAACAAAATAAACACTATCTTTAAGCGACTTTATGATGCTGAAAACGATTTGAAACTTCTCGTTCTCCACTAGGAACCAAAGTGCCATAACACCCAGCAAGATAGTTTGGTATCAGTTCCAACGCTTGAAAGCGATGTTTTTCGTAAGGACCAGGCATTGCCAAATTTTCTGTTAAACTATTTGAAAAGCCAAAACGTTGATAAAATTCAAAATCCCCTACCAGCAAAATGGCGCCATATCCCAATTTTTTTGCTGTTTCAATTGCATGGCGGACTAAAATTGATCCTATTCCCATACCAGCACATTCAGCAGCAACAGCCAAGGGGCCTAAAAGTAAAGCATGTTGTGTTTCATTTTTTCCTTTAGAAAAAGAAACATGCCAAAGACGAACACTTCCCACAAGCTCTCCAAGCGCATTTTTAACCACAAAAGAAAGCCCTTGAGCAGCCAAACGACCACGACGTAAAGCCTCTGATGATTTACGTTTACGTCCATACCCCATCATTGAATCAAGCAAAATTTCTCGATAAGGCTTATCGGTTTCTTGCTCCAATAAAAGTGTAAAACATGCCCCATTTTTTGTTTGAAAATTAATCATGTTCATCTCTATAACCGCCCTCTTACAGCGCCATGACGAGCATAGCAAAAAATCAAAAAAACTATAGTTAAAAGGAAATGTCAGATCACATATGATCGTAAAGGCTCAAAGCCATTAAAAGCAACCGATGCGTAAGTTGTTGTGTAAGCACCAGTTCCATGAATCAATATTTCATCTCCTATTGTTAGGGATAGAGGAAGCGGATAAGGTGTTTTTTCATAGAGAACATCTGCCGAATCGCATGTTGGTCCAGCCAAAATACAAGGCTCCATCACCTTATCATCATGAGGTGTCTCAATAGGATAACGAATGGCTTCATCCATAGTCTCAGCAAGACCATTAAATTTCCCAATATCAAGATAAACCCATCGTACATTATCGTTATCAGCTTTTTTAGATATTAGAACAACTTCTGTACGAATAACACCAGCATTGCCAACCATCGCACGTCCTGGCTCAATAATCGTCTCAGGGATACGATTACCAAAATGCTTTTTCAATGAATCAAAAACTGCTGTACCATAAGCTTGTTCTGTCGGGACATCTTTCAAATAACGCGTTGGAAAACCGCCCCCCATATTCACCAATTTCAGTGAAATACCTTCTTGTTCCAAACGCTTAAACACTGTAGCAGCATCCGATAAAGCACGATCCCATGCACTCAGATCAACCTGCTGAGACCCAACATGAAAAGAAACACCATAGGCTTGCAAACCCAATTGGTGTGCCCGTCTTAGCACATCAACCGCCATAGCAGGAACACAACCGAATTTGCGTGACAATGGCCACTCAGCACCTTTTCCATCGGTAAGAACACGGCAAAAAACACGTGCTCCTGGAGCAACACGCGCAATTTTTTCTACTTCTTCAACACAATCAACGGCATAAAGTGAAACTCCCAGTGCATATGCCCGTGCAATATCACGCTCTTTTTTAATCGTATTCCCAAAAGAAATACGCTCTGACGTTGCTCCTGCTTTTAAAGCCATTTCAATTTCTGCAACAGAAGCCGCATCAAAAGAAGATCCTAAAGAACTCAGCAAACTCAAGATTTCAGGTGCTGGATTAGCCTTTATTGCGTAAAAAATACGAGACTGCGGCAAAGCTTTTTCAAAGTTTAAATAATTGTCACGAACAACATCAAGGTCAACAATTAAGCATGGACCTTCAGAACGATGTGTTGCAAGAAAATCGCGAATACGTTGCGTTGCCATCTGCAATTCTCCTTGAGGGAATGCTCCCCCACTCTATGCTTGGACAGCCAAAGCTACCAAAAGCTAAAGGACAAAAAACACACAACAACCATCCCCATTCTGATTACGAAAAACCAGAAATTAGCATTGCATGCAGCGAAAGAACAGCGCGAAACCGCGTTATTCTATTTTATCTGCCTTTTTGATTGGAGTTGAGAAAACCACTTCCGCACTGAAGGCAATGAGGTGTGCCTCTATAGTTATCCCAGCGTTTAAAAGCTGGAAGACACCAGAAAGGCCCGCACCGTCGTTGCTTCAAGATGTCCTCATTCTTGCAATTGGCTGTAAGAATGACTGGAGCGGTTAGTTCCAGGTACCGTACCGGTTAATCTCACCATTTGAGAACCAGCGGACACCCACAGGCACGTGCGACTTTGGGCAAGGCATCCTATAAAACGAATCCTTTCTCATTTCAATCATTTTTTTAATTTTAAACATTTTTTAATTCTTAAAGATAAAATGGGTGCAAAAAAACAACACTCTCCCCCTGCAAACAAAGTCATTCATCCACTTTCATGGGATCACTCCCCTCATGTAAAACAGCATACCCCAAACGGAATATAGTTGGGTTATATCTTCACGTATTTTCTTTAAAGAAATATTTCTTAAAGTGCTCGAGCCCATTTCGCACCAGCACCCGTAAATGATAGAATGGTACCCCCAATGAAATAATATAAAATTTATTAAACCCACTATCTTTAGGCTTCA
Source organism: Bartonella sp. TT110JLCBS (assembly GCF_042193405.1). Classification (NCBI taxonomy): domain Bacteria; kingdom Pseudomonadati; phylum Pseudomonadota; class Alphaproteobacteria; order Hyphomicrobiales; family Bartonellaceae; genus Bartonella; species Bartonella sp. TT110JLCBS. The sequence continues at coordinate 61,460 of NZ_JBHILT010000012.1, read as the reverse complement.
TAAAAGAGCAAGCTGATCATCATCACACACTAAGCCCCCAATGTTGTGACAGCCCTTGACATTTGAGACGATTCATAAGAAGCACATCTTCTCTTGTATTGTTTTACTCCACATGACTTTCCCCGCTTGTAACGTGGAAGAGATATGGTTTTTATTGATTCAACCATAAAAACAGGCTTGGAATGAGAAAATCATGATGATATTCATGATCTCTTATTCAAAGATGTAAACAGCCAATAATTATGAATCAATGTGCTAAATTGTTCGTAAATGACTTTGTCTATTTTAAAATGAAAAGTATTTGAAATACTCAATCCTATAAAGTCAAAGAAAGCAAACAATCTATAATGATTATTTATAAGTCAAATAATTTAACATAAACAAAAAGACCGAATAATATCCGGTCTTATAAAATATTTTTCTACCAATATTAAAAAACTCTTCTCTCTTAAATTTAAGAGAAAAACGCTACAATTTAAAGCCCTACACTGCGATATCCTTATGTCCCTTGATGAGAATCAATTGCACGCAACTTCAACAATTGAAATTGCCTATGGCGCTCACGAAAGCGCTCTCTATCGGCTTCACTACGCGTGTTATAACAAGCATCACAGGAAACACCTTCTTCATAATGAGGCGATAATTTGCTTTCAGCATTAAGAGGAGAACGACATGCGCGACACAATTCGCGACCACATTCTTCAAGACCATGTTGAACAGAAACACGTTCATCAAAAACAAAGCACTCACCCCACCATAAACTTTTCTCTTTTGGAATTTTTTCTAAATATTTTAGAATGCCACCTTTTAAATGGTAGACTTTCTCATAACCAAGATCACGAACATAAGCTGTTGATTTTTCACACCGAATACCACCTGTACAAAACATGGCAATTTTCTTTTTTTTCTTTAACTCAGCCTCATGTTTACGCACCCATTCAGGAAATTCGCGAAATGTTTTAATCTGCGGATCAATCGCTCCTTGAAAACTCCCGATTGCATATTCATAGTCATTCCGTGTATCGATTAAAATTGTCTCTTCATCTTGAATAAGAGCATTCCAATCTTCAGGATCGACATAAGTACCAACAACTTTTAGCGGATCAACCCCTTCAACCCCCATTGTCACAATCTCTTTTTTCAACCGCACTTTCATGCGATGAAAAGGCATTTTTGATGCCCATGAATATTTAATCTCGGGCGTTTGAAACGCTGGCTCAGCCGTAATAAAGTCCACCAATGCCTCAATCGCAGCACAAGAACCAGCAACTGTTCCATTAATTCCCTCTTGTGCTAAAAGGAGGGTTCCTTTGATATCCTTTGCTTGACATAAATCCTGCAAAGGTTTTTGTAATTGACGATAATGCTTCAAATCTGCAAAGCAATAAAGTGCAGCAACTTTAAAATTCTTTTCCATGTGTTTTGCCATAACGCGCGTTTCATTCAATTTCAAGATCTATTCATTTACTCTTTAACATATTGTGCTTAATCAAACGATACAAATAATATCATCTCCAAGAAGAAAAAATATCATGTGCCAAAAAAGAGAAAAGCTTTTATTATATCTCCAAGGACAAACTGTTATCCCTGTTTTGCTCATTGACAATCTACAAAGTGCTGTACCCTTAACACGCGCTCTTGTCAAAGGCGGATTAAAAACAATTGAGATCACCTTGCGAACACCAAATGCCCTCAAAGCAATTCAGACGATTACACAAGAAGTCCCTGAAGCCATTGTTGGAGCTGGAACAGTTCTCAACACGACACACTACGAACAAGCCGAACAAGCTGGAGCCAAGTTTATTGTAAGCCCCGGATTATCCAATGAATTAATCAATTGTGCAAAAAATAGTGAAATTCCCCTTCTTCCCGGAGCAATGACCCCAAGTGAACTCATGAAAGCATTAGATAAAGGCTACTCATATCTTAAATTTTTCCCTGCTGAAGCAGCTGGAGGGATTGCCTTCATCGAAGCTGCAGCATCTCCCTTCTCTGATATCCGGTTTTTCCCAACCGGTGGTATAACACAAAAAAGTGCACCACAATGGCTCCAACTGCCCAATGTCTTCTGTGTTGGAGGTTCTTGGATAGCGCCCCCAAAACTTATTGCCATAAGTGATTGGGATTCAATTACTGCATTAGCATACACAGCATCACAACTTCCCTCTCCCTCGAAAAAAGCTCTTTCTACAATATAATGTTAAAGTGCAAGAATATCAGTCCCTTCAACAAGACCAAAGCTTTCACACATTCTTGCGCAATCTTTTAACATTGCCATGGAAACACAAATCATCACCCAATCTTCATCGAGATGAATTTTGGGAAGTGCTATTGTTTCAAAAAAGCACCCACTCTCCATAACAGTCGTAATACGCCCCATATGCTCAGAAAGCTCACGAGTGGTCATAGGATAAAATTTCAACTGTTGTGCATATGCCTCACAATGAGTGGATCTTGTTGCAAAGAGGAAACAAGATCTTTTGCATAAATTAACTCATTCTTTTCGCACGTTATTTAAATAAGAACAACTTCTGAAAATTTTTCATAAATATCAGGCTCACGAATAAAGCTTGCAAAAGGAAAAACCTATACCGGTTTGAAAGAAGATAAAACATCAGCTTTCGCACTCACCCCACAAAAGCGCGCTCTACAACATAAGTTGCAGGAGCATTATTGGCCCCTTCAACAAGCCCAAAACTTTCACACATCCTTGCGCAATCTTTTAACATTGCCATGGAACCACAAATCATCACCCGATCTTCATCAGGATGAATTTTAGGAAGGCCTGTTGTTTCAAAAAAGTCCCCACTTTCCATCACAGTTGTAATACGGCCCATATGCTCGGAAGGTTCACGAGTGGTCATAGGATAAAATCTCAACTGTTGTGCATACTCTCCAATGAGTGGATCTTGTTGCAAAGAGGAAACAAGATCTTTTGCATAAATTAACTCATTCTTTTCGCGCGTTGTTTGAATAAGGACAACTTCTGAAAATTTTTCATAAGTGTCAGGATCACGAACAAGACTTGCAAAAGGAGCAACCCCCGTCCCAGTTGAAAGAAGATAAAGACGTTTTCCAGGAATAAGAGCATCAAGAACCAGCGTTCCTGTAGATTTTTTACGCATGAGAACTGTATCACCAATTTTAATTTTTTGGAGATGCTCAGTTAAAGGTCCCCCTGGAACTTTTATCGAAAAAAACTCAAGCTGTTCATCCCAAAAGGGACTTGCAATCGAATAAGCGCGATAAATCGGCTTTTCTGCATTTGGCAAACCGATCATAACAAACTCACCCGAACGAAAACGAAAACTATCCGGACGATTCAGACGGAATTTAAATAACCGATCTGTATAGTGATAAACCTCTTGGACAGTAAGGGCGAACACATTCTCAGGAATCGGAAAATTTGTAACGCTGCTGATGCTTGACGGAACATTGGTAGCAGACGTATTCATACTCTTCCCTATATCTTTATTGAACATTAAATTTCGAATCCTTAACGTGATATAGTACTTGCACAACCATCTGCCAACAATTTTCTTAAAACAAAAGTCTCACGGCTAACACTTTTATGCCAAAATTAAATAAATGAGGAAAATACGAATACAAACCCCATTCAAAGAAAAACAAAACATTGAGTATTAAACAATCTCGGTACTCTTTTCCCCTTTAACTCATAATGCATATTTCCATTGTAACGCTATAACACTCTCTCACTTGACAAAACTTATAACCAAAAACCTTAAAATAAGAGAGATAAAATTTTTGTTGAATGAGTCTAACGCGCTCTATAAGCGATAAAATTGATTTCACTTAAAACCAATCAAACACTAGAAAGTAAATATTGGATACCCAATCCATCTTGAAAACAAATAATATCCAAATCAACGAGTTTTCTAAATCAACAGTTTTTAATGTATCAAAAAGTGTTTACACACTGTTTTCCATTCAATAAAAATAATTTTAAGTACATGAGACGACATCCAAAATTGCACAGATGAATGACCTTTCCCCTCATGGTAGAAAACTTGTAATGCATTGATTTAACGTGGTTAATTTAATCATTTTACCTTCTCTACATAAGCAGCCAATGCAATATTTAATCAAAACAATCACACCAGCAACAACAGTCTAACATTGCACTCTTCAAAATGATACAATACAATAACTTATGCTTTCTTTTTTAAGATGCCTCAACGAGGGAAAATAAGTAAAAAAATAAAAATCTATGTTTTACAAATTATCAGAAGATACCGTATTGATAACAACACAAATAAAACTAAAACATCTCTTATATCCAGAGTACCATTTTACATAACAAAATGACTTTCATGGTGCATAATCCAACATGAGCTCCTTATGACTTTGACCATAGCAAATAGAGCCTTTCCCTATATCGTAAAGAACCTCAATGAAATAATCAAAGAAAACTCCGTATTTCACGAACACAGATAAGCTTTTAAAATGAACAAATACGTTAATGATGAAATAAATACATCACTCTATACAGCTGTAGCAACCGTCGACGTCAGTGCCATTGTTTCCAATTATATCACTTTAGCCAAACGTGTATCTCCAACACAATGTTCAGCAGTTGTAAAAGCAAATGCTTATGGATTAGGAGCTCACAAAATTGCTCCTGCCCTTTATCAAGCTGGTTGTCGCACTTTTTTTGTTGCCCAAATCAGAGAAGCACTCCAATTAAAAAGCACTTTACCATCAAATGTCACGATTTCTCTTCTGAATGGACTCCCACACTCAGCAGAAGAGTTTGTCGCACAATCTGGTATTGTTCCTGTTCTAAACTCTTGGAATGCCATTGAAAATTGGCAAAAAATTTGTCAAAAAAAAGATAAAAAATTTCCAGCAATTGTTCAAATCGATACCCATATGAACCGATTAGGACTGGATCAAAAAGAATTACAAAAACTCATCAAACACCCTACAATTTTCGAAAAAGCAGAAATAAAATATATTCTTAGTCACCTTTCTAACGGAGAAGATGATACTCACCCATCAAATTATGCCCAATTAACTTCTTTCAAAACTGCTCTTACGCAATTGCCAACCTGCAGAGCTTCCTTTGCCAATTCAGGAGGCATTTTTCTGGGATCAAATTTTTATTTTGATCTTGTTCGCCCCGGTATTGCACTTTACGGAGTCGCCCCCCAAGAAAAACACACATCCCTTCTAAAACCTGTTTTAAAACTTGAAGCCCAAGTTCTTCAAAACCGTGTTGTTGATGTAGGCACACCTGTTGGTTATGGAGAAAGCTTTATAACGAACAGACCAAGTACTCTTGCAACCATTTCTATTGGCTATGCAGATGGCTGGCTCCGTGCTCTTTCAAATAAAGGAGCAGTTTACTTCAATGGACACAAACTGCCCATGGTTGGACGCGTTTCTATGGATTCCATTATTGTAGATACGACCGATCTTGATCAAAAACCTCAAACAGGTGACTGGGTAGAACTCATTGGCCCCCATCAAACACTTGAAAAAGTATCTATAGATGCCAACACCCTTCCCAATGAAATTCTAACGTCTCTTGGACCACGCTATAAATACATTTACACATAAATACACTATTAAAGAAATAAACTGAATAAAAATCATTATGTTAGAAATTTAGGGAGGCTCTTACGAAAGATTTTACCACAATCAATCGCATAGAATGATCATAGACACCGTACATTCACAGAAATCTCAAAATAGACACATTGATGGATTGTTTTAGAGAAGAGGCTTACACTCAAAATACAAAAACTTAGCCTTTCTTTCATAAATTAACGAAAAAGAATATATTGCCAATTTTTTAAAATTAATAGCCCAATTAAGCCAAACTGTTAATTGGCAATTCGACATATCGAATAACAGTACTAAATATCGTAAACTTCTTTTATTTCAGCCTTATATAATGAAGCAATCAAAATCATTCGCTTGCATACCACAACCTAGACTATGTGTAGATAAAAATGATTTAAGAAAAGAATAATGCTTCTAATGAACCGCCTCAAATACCAAAGGCTGTAAGCAGCACCCACGAACTGGCAAAGTGTATGATAGTGCCAACTTCCTTCTTCATAGAGCATAAAGATTGGGGAGCTCTCAATAGATTTATCGTTGTACCATTCACAAGCGCCGTCGCGAAATGGGATTGGGAGCGAAATGTCTCTTTAAAACAAACACGTGAATTAACAACACAAGAATATTCTTTTGGGAGCGTTCTGTTTCACATGAGGGTCGTGCCCCCACTAAAAAACACAATAAATAAAAATATGGAGCAATGTGTAATCCCCATTATTTAAAAAACATTGCTTTAAATGCTTTTGAAAGCCGTAAAGCTGAATTAAAAGGAGATGTCAAACTGAGGATTGAGTTTTACCTTTACGGCTTTACATTTTCCCAAAATGAGATTGTCTTCCAGTTTCAAAGATTACGTCAACAGAAATACGCAATCCCCTCGCCCTCATCTGACAGACAAAAGCTGGAACGACTCATAAAGCTCTTTTTTTCTCAATCTCTGACTCAAAACATGTGGCTGCATTAAGTTTGGATGTTGATTTACAGGCAACAGCTAAAGCACACGGGCTCTTAGGAAAACAGTGCCGTAAAGTTACAAACTGACCTGCAATGAAGTGGAAAGATGTGCTGGCTTTTTATAAGACACCTTGTAAAAAACACCCATAATACATTTGACTTTGCGTTTTCTCATTCTAACAGGTGTTCTTACATATTTTTGCGTCATATTTACAAAAAGCAGATTAAAGAGAAATATTTAGACAATTCTTGACTCGAAAAGATGCAACAACAGAGTTTCGCGTGTCTTTATCATCAAAAACACTAAAATTGATTTTATTCTTTCTACAACCGGTTGTCGTCACCCTAGTGAGAAGGAGTATATCACAACACATACAACAGACGTGACCTATCCCCGTAGGTTTCGCTCTCGTTTACATGAATTAGCTGGCTAGACCAATGCCGCCTAGTCACTAAAACCATGTCATACGGTAGAAAGCAAAGGAGAGCATGCCTATTGCCGACAAAACACAGCTTTTTTGTTGACTTTTTCGATTTTTCTCATGTTATAAAAAAACAATGCAAAGTTCTAGAAAATAGACAAATAACACCATAGCAACATGATCAATAAACATAAAACCCACACAAAATGTGTGGGCTTTTTTCGTTCATGCAAATAAACAAATTAAATATATATTTTTTATTTAATAGGTGTTTCCCAATGGCGGGCACGAACAAATGAGCATTCTGTCTCCCGCGACATTATCAATACGCGATACAGGAGGCCAATATTTATTAGCTGGATCAAGAGAACTGTTGGGAAAAGCAGCTTCTTGTCGCGAATAGGGTCGCACCCAAGCATCATCTAAAGTATCTGCCACTGTATGAGGGGCATTCACCAATGGATTATTGTCTTTTGGCCAAACCCCATTCCCAACTTTTTTCGCTTCTTCAGCAATAGAGAGTAAAGCATCACAAAAACGATCAATCTCTGCTTTTGGTTCTGATTCCGTTGGCTCAATCATCAAAGTTCCCGGAACCGGAAACGACATCGTGGGCGCATGGAATCCATAATCAATGAGACGTTTTGCAATATCATCAACACTCACCCCATACTGCTCTTTCAACACGCGTGTATCCACAATACATTCGTGCGCAACACGTCCATGCTTGCCCCGATAAAGAATGGAATAAGCGGCTGAAAGACGTGCAGCAATATAATTGGCATTTAAAATGGCTATTTGTGTTGCATATTTTAAGCCATCAGCCCCCATCATTCGAATATACATCCATGTAATCGCAAGAATAGACGCACTTCCATAAGGAGCAGCCGAAACCGCATGCGTTGTCCCATCTTGTTCATGACCTGGTACGAATGGTTTGAGATGCGCAGCAACTCCAATTGGTCCCATACCAGGACCACCACCACCATGAGGAATAGCAAATGTTTTATGAAGATTCATATGACAAACATCAGCGCCAATATCCGCAGGACGAGCAAGCCCCACAAGGGCATTGAGATTAGCACCATCAAAATAAACTTGTCCGCCATTTTCATGAATAATAGAACAAATTTCCTTAATGCTTTCCTCGTAAACACCATGGGTTGAAGGATAAGTAATCATAAAAGCAGCCAATTTATCTTTATGCAATTGCGCTTTCATCTTGAGATCATCTACATCAACATCACCATCGCTTAAACATTTTACCACAACGACTTCCATCCCTGCCATATGGGCCGAAGCTGGATTGGTACCATGCGCAGATGCAGGAATAAGACAAACTGTACGTTGATGTTCTCCCCGTGATTGGTAATATCGTCGGATAGCCAAAAGCCCAGCATATTCCCCTTGAGCACCAGAATTTGGCTGAAAAGAAACTTGCGCAAATCCTGTAATTTCACACAACCACGCATTTAACTGGTTGATCATCTCCAAATAACCCGCTGCATCCTCTTGTGAAACAAAGGGGTGTATATTGGCCATGCTCGCCCAGCTTACAGGCATCAATTCAGCCGCGGCATTAAGCTTCATTGTACAAGAACCAAGAGGGATCATAGCACGGTCCAGCGCCAAATCCTTATCCGCTAAACGACGCAAAAAGCGCATCATATCTGTCTCTGAATGAACCGCATGAAAAAAAGGCTGAGAAAGAAAAGCAGCATCCCGTTTTTTTCCAAAGAGTCGTGGAGAAACCTGATCGCCTAATTGTGCCCCAAAAAGCTGCGCTAAAGCACCAGCATCTTCTTCTGTCGACAATTCATCAAAATTGATTGCAATAGTGTCATCATCGAGAACACGAATAAGGCGCCCACCTATTTTGGCTTGATGCGCAATTTCTTGCGCTTTTCCCTTAACAGAAATACTCACACAATCAAAAAAGCTTTTCCCTTCAACATGAACCCCTGCTGCTTCTAAACCAGCAACAAAACGACATGTTAAATGATGAATTCGCTGCGCAATTTCTTGTAAGCCTTTTGGCCCATGCCAAACAGCATAAGCGGTTGCCATATTAGCCAACAAAGCCTGCGCTGTACAAATATTTGACGTCGCTTTATCGCGCCGAATATGTTGTTCGCGTGTTTGCAAAGCTAAACGAAAACCAACACGCCCTCTCGTATCCACGGATTGACCAACAATACGCCCTGGAATAAGCCGCGTTAATGCATCACTCACAGCAAGGTAACCAGCATGTGGACCACCAAATCCCATCGGAACGCCATAACGCTGCATAGAGCCAACAACGATATCTGCCCCCCATTGAGCCGGTGGCTCCTGAAGGGTAAGCGCTAAAGGATCAGCCACAACGATAACGAAAGCTCCCTTTTCCTTTGCCTCTTTTATGATCTCACTGTAATCATGAAAAGAACCTTTTGTATCTGGCCAAGATAAAACAATTGCCGCTGTATCAGAATCAATTTCGCCATTTTGGCTAATCTGAATCCCTTGTGTTTCAGCACGCGTTTGCGCAACACTCAAAGTCTGAGGATGTAAAAGACTCTGAAGAGAAATTTTTGTTTTTTTCTCACGGAAAAAGCGAAAAGCAAGGGCATTGGCTTCAGCTAAAGCAGTTGCTTCATCAAGAAGGGAAGCAGCAGCAACAGGCAAACCTGTTAGTTCACTAACCAATGTCTGAAAATAAAATAAAAGCTCTAAACGACCCTGGCTAATTTCTGCTTGATAAGGCGTATAAGCAGTATACCAAGCAGGATTTTCAAACAGATTTCGTAAAATAACCGGAGGCACATAAGTTCCATGATATCCTTGCCCAATAAAACTTTTGTGCACATGGTTACGCTCCATCATCTTGGAGAGTTCTTCCAAGGCTTGTCCTTCACTAGCAGCCTCTGGAAGATTCAGTGAACGTCCCAAATGGATAGAGTGTGGAACAGCTTGAGAAATGAGTGTCTCAACACAATCAAGCTCTAAAACATCAAGCATTTTTTGTGTTTCATCAGGACGCAGCCCAATATGTCGAGAAGAAAAAGAACGCTCGATCATGGTACTCATCCAATCAAAGCCTTATAAGCATCTTTATCCAACAACCCCTCCAGTTGTGTCTCATCCTGCAATGTCATTTTCCATAACCAGCCTTCTGTTTCGGGTTTCTGATTCACCAATTCAGGATTATCAGCCAATGCTTCATTTATTTCGACCACTTCACCATCAAGAGGCGCATAAACATCTGAAGCCGCCTTCACTGATTCCACAACAGCCGCTGCCTCTCCTTTGGAGAGTTTTGTCCCACTTTGTGGTAAATCAACAAAAACCAAATCCCCTAATTGCTCTTGCGCATAATGCGTAACCCCAACAGTCACCACTTGTCCTTCAACGCTAAGCCATTCATGGTCTTGTGTAAAATAAGTTTTAGACATAAAAAATCATCCTTTAAAATAACGTTGTTCAACAAAGGGAAGTGAATGAACTGATAATACAATCTTTTTGCCTCGCAGTTCTGTAAAGACTTGTGTCCCTTCAACTTTAAAATCAACAGGAACATAACCCATCGCGACAGGACCATCAAAAGAAGGACCAAAACCACCTGATGTTACAACGCCAATCTCATTACCTTGGTCATCAAGAAGCACCGCACCAGCACGAATAGGTTGGCGCGTTTGCGGTTTTAATCCAACACGACAACGAGCAGGTCCTTTTTGCAGTGCTTCAAGAAAAGCTTTCGCACCATAAAATTGTGCTTTTTCTCGAACACTTTTAGGAACAGCCCATGTTAAAGCCGCATCAATAGGTGTCGTATTAGGAGTAATATCATTTCCATGCAAACACAGCCCCGCTTCCAACCGCAAGCTATCTCGTGCGGCCAGTCCAATCCACTCAACCCGAGAATCACTCAGCAATTTTTCAGCCAACATATGCGCATGCCCTATAGGCAAAGCAATTTCAAAACCATCCTCTCCCGTATAACCAGAACGCGTTATAAACCAATCCTGTTGTGGTTCGAATCCTTGCATAAAGAACAATTCATTCCCTGGTAAATCGGCATCAGCAAGAACAGCTGCCGCTTCAGGACCTTGAAGAGCAAGCAATACCCTTTCAAGGGCAATCACTTGACATTCAAAATCAACAGCGCGCTTTTCCAATTCTACAAAATCAGCCTGTGCATTCCCAGCATTGGCAACCAACATAAAACGGCCCTCTTCCAAACGGGTAATGATAAGATCATCAAGAATACCAGCCTGCTCATTAAGCAAATAATTATACCGTGAATGCCCAATCTTTAAAGCTGCGGCATCAATAGGAAAAGCATAGGACAAAAATTCCACAGCTTGTGCCCCTTCAACCGCAATCAATTTCATATGAGAAATATCAAAAAGTCCTGCATGCGCACGCGTATGAAGATGCTCTTTTAAAACGCCAAGAGGATAAGTTAAAGGCATGTTCCAACCCGCAAAAGCACCAAATTTTGCTCCTGCTTTTTCATGCAAATCATATAAAGGAAGTGTTTTTAAAAAAGATGTTTCTTGTGCTGTGCCCATAGTAACTCCAAAGCTGCGCTAACGCCCACAAAATATGGTCGTCTCTGCCCCCTCTGTCATCAACCTGAGAGACTCGCGAAAAGATCTTTCGCTTACACCTTCGGCGCGGGTTTTCCCGACTTTCCAGATCTGCCTTCTTCCTTTTACGGTCCTTAAAGCCTGAGAGATTATGGGCTATTTCCCCTTCGGCGGCAATGCGAAAATTTGCAATTTGCACTCTCCCGCAAAAGAATGAAAGAAACGATAACGCTCTTTCCAGCATATTTAAACCTATAGCCTATCTTTATCACACTGTCATTAGTAAAGTGATGAAAATGTTCTGATTTTAAAACTTGCATAAGCAGCTTCAAAAGATTTATAATAGTATCTTTTTGAACCTTAAAAAATTGCAAGGAACACATTTTAGGAAAATTAAGACAAAAATCAAAAGCCATAAAAAAAATACCTCTTGAAAATCATGCAAAACGTCACACACTAAAAAGATCGCAAAGCAATATTCTTTCTCGCGCAGTTCAACCTTAAAGATAGGGTTTCATATTCTTTTTGAGAATAAGGACTTCAAGTATTTTATAAGTATGATTTTAATGCACAAGAAGTGGGTTTTCTGCTTTCTCAATAATGTTATAAATTGCGACTATCTACAGACTAAAACTACCGAACAAAGGTGACAAAATACTCATGAAAGCTGGTAATATCTCTTACAATTGCGAAAATGATCTTCCTAAGCAAATTGCTCTTTTTCCTTTAGAAGGTGCACTCTTACTACCAGGTGGTTTTTTATCACTCAACATTTTTGAACCAGAATCACTTGAAATGATTGAAAATGTTATGGTAACTGATCGTCTATTGGGCATTATTCAACCACTTTCATCGGATACAGATCGCTTCTCTACACAACTTTATAAAACAGGCTGTATAGGGCGCATTACAAACTACAGTGAAACAGGAAATGGGCAACTGTTCATTATCTTACAAGGTGTTTGCCGCTTCACCTTAGAACAAGAATTGAAAAACACAAAATCCTATCGAACAGCTCTCATCCAATCAAACATAAAAGACTTGCAAGAATTTGATATTGAAGAAAGCATTAACCGAGAGAACTTACTCGACGTTGTTGAAAAATATCTAACCATCCATGAAATGGAATATAATTGGAGCAGCATCATAGAAGCCCCTACGCCTATATTGGTTAATGCTTTTTCAGCCCTTATCCCCTTTACACCAGCAGAAAAACAAGCTCTCCTTGAAGCTCCAGATATCGAAAGCCGTGCTCAAACTCTTCTTGCATTAACAGAACGCTCGCTCATGAAACAAACAGGAACAGATTACCGCTTAAACTAATGAATGTCCAAACATGAAAAAAATGACCACAGATCCCAAAATGCTCGAATTGCTCGTCTGCCCAATGACGAAAGGCACGCTCTCTTTCAACCGAAAAACACAAGAGCTCATTTCTCTCAAAGCCAAACTTGCCTACCCTATTCGTGATGGCGTTCCCATTATGCTTGCCTCAGAAGCGCGCCCTTTGCAAAACAATGAAGAAATAACGCATAAAAAATAAAAAACCCTCATGCAATTTCCCTCTACAAGCCCACTGTTATCAATCCTCTATCAATATGATATCTCAATATTTACGATTTCTGAAAAAAAGAGTTTTACAATATAGCAATACACTGATTTAAAAGATATTTGTATCGCTTTACATCTTGTAATAAAAGCCAAAAATATCATCAGATTCTCTCATTTTAAACGTGTTCTATATTGAATCAATCAAAATCTCTTGTTTGCACATTACAAGCAAAGTTGGCATGTGAGTAAAAATGTACAAAAAGGCATACCTCTTATTGAATCGTCTCACATACCAAAAGCTGTAACGACATTGTGTGCTGGAAAAATGTATAATGGTGCTCACTTGCTCTTTTATTAAACGTAAATATGTGAGTATCCAACGGCTTTCCACTCATATAACTCACTTAAACAAAAAGCTTTCCAAACAAGCCTAAAAATATTCCCACACACTAAAAAAACACTTAAATATATCGAGAAAGCTTAAAGATCTTATACCACCATACTCCAAATACTGATATTTTATCGCATAATAGAATTAAAGTAAAAAATAGACACGAAAAAAATATATATAACTTTCATAAGAATTTATCTATATAATGGATTACTTAAGTTTATTCTGTTGTGCCATAAATTCTATCATGTAAGATATGAGGGCATGAAGCACGCATACCTCCTTAAAACATTCAAATGTTTTTTAGATACCCAATATCTTTTAAAATATTTTTTAAGCTTGCTTGTTAAGCCTTTAGTTTAAGTGAAAAATGGGAAGCCGCTAGAATCTAGTTGTTTACAGACTGTAATAGGAAGCTTCGCTTTTAAAGGCATAGGGAGAAAATTAAATAATTCAACAATTAATAGATAAAGTATTAAAAGATTCCACGAACGCGATAGGTAATACCATCCTCAAAAAATTCAAAAGTGAGAAGGTAAACAATTGACAGAAGATAAGAAATTCACTTAATTAAAGTGTTTTCTAAAGAGATAATAGTTTAGCGTAAAATATTCAATTTTTTCAATTCTGAAAGATTAAAAAAGACGTATCATTTGAAATAAAACAATTTATTGTACTAACGATGATGATTGGTGTGCATAAAATTGAGTTGTTGAAAATCAAAAATATAATTTAATGATGTTCCTTGACCAACTCACTCTCTCCTGAGTATAGCACGGGGAATAAACTTGGAGAGACATGAGGAGTATATAGAAAATGAGTTTTAAAGTTGCAATTGTCGGCGCAACCGGAAATGTTGGTCGTGAAATGCTTACAATTTTAGAAGAACGAGGTTTTCCTGCCCATGAAATTGTCCCTCTAGCATCACGACGTTCATTAGGACAAGAAGTTTCTTATGGAGATAAAACTTTAAAAGTAAAAGCACTAGATACTTATGATTTTTCTGACACAGATTTTTGTCTTATGTCTGCAGGAGGGAGCATTTCCAAAGAATACGCCCCTAAAATCGCTGCTGCTGGCTGTGTCGTCATCGATAATTCCTCCACATGGCGCTATGATGCCAATGTTCCGTTGATCGTCCCTGAAGTTAATGGCGAAGCTATAAATGCCTTTTCTAAGCGTAATATTATAGCAAATCCTAATTGTTCAACAATTCAACTGGTCTTAGCTTTAAAACCTCTCCATGATGCTGCAATCATTAAACGTGTTGTTGTCTCTACATATCAATCGGTTTCTGGAGCTGGTAAAGCAGGGATGGACGAACTTTTCGAACAATCACGCGCAGTTTTTGTTGCTGACCCAATTACATCAAAAAAATTCACTAAACGCATTGCCTTTAATGTCATTCCTCATATCGATGTTTTTATGGAAGATGGTTACACAAAAGAAGAATGGAAAATGACGGTCGAGACGAAGAAAATTCTCGATCCAAAAATTAAATTAACGGCCACTGCTGTTCGGGTCCCTGTCTTTATCGGTCATGCCGAAGCTGTTCATGTTGAATTTGAAAAACCACTAAGCGCATCTGAAGCACAAGCGCTCCTACGCGATGCACCAGGCTGTCAGCTTATCGATAAACACGAAGATGGTGGTTATACCACACCTTATGAAGGTACCGGAGAAGATGATACCTTTATTAGTCGTGTTCGTGAAGATATCACCGTTGAAAATGGTTTAGCTTTCTGGGTTGTCGCCGATAATTTAAGAAAAGGAGCAGCATTGAATGCCGTTCAAATTGCTGAATTGCTCATTTCTCGTAATTTGATAAAGCCTAAGTCGGCAAATTAACGCCTTGTCCGAAAGGACAAAGAGCCCTAGCCGGTCTGTTAAAAGTCCGGCTTTTTAATATCTTCCATCTAACACCATCTTGAAAGGGTATTATTTCGAAGCGTTGGCAAATTCTACCCTGAATATTCTTAGCTCTCTCTCCCTTAAAAAAGGAAAATCTCTCTACACCGATATGAACACAATCGCATTTTTGAAGGAGTTTGCACCAATGACCACCTTGATCCCGCTTTACGGAACAGCAAGATCAACAGCATAAAGCATTTTCTGCTTCATGCTGCTGATCCTTTTTGTCATTCCGGTTGTGAAATTAACTTTACCCTTATCGAGCAGGATAGGTCACAACACGGTAACGTGTTTCATTCCGTTCAAAATTTTTGTAATTGACATTATCAGGAAAGGAGGGATTATAAGCACTCACGTGCTTTACAGAAACGCCTTGTGCTTTTGGCGATGGATTTAAAATTGTTCGTTCATCCCTTTTTTTGACACCTGTAGAATCGATAATCACATCTGTTCTGTATAGTTTTTGCATATTTTTCCGTGTTTTTTGAATCGCCGGAAGAGCTTTAAAGTCAGAAACAGCCTGTTTTACTTTTTCTTTTGGCGATTTTACCATGAAGTTTGATTTTACAGGCATCTTTTTAAAAGCAATGGTAGGAACATCGTTAACATTGACGTAACGTGCAGATGCCCAACCAACTTTTCCGTGATAACCAAGGGAACACCAAGCTTTATTGGATAGGCAGCCATAAATTTGCACTTTTGCTCCCATTGGAACCATTGCGATAACTTTATAAGCTGTCGCAGGACCTGTGCGTAAAGATAGCTGACCTGATGCAACACGAGCAACTGTTCCTGTAATGGTTCCAGCTTCCGCGTGAAAAGCAGTCACAGCCACCTCTGACGCTCCCAAAGCCCATAAAATCATTGTTGTTGATAAAAATTTCTTTCTTAACATTATTTTTCTTCCTCTCTAAAACATGTGAAGGGCAAAATTTCGCCTTTACAAAAATTTGCCGCGTTTAAATCCAATGATCATCACCTTTATTCCCCCCAAAAAGCCCCTATAACAGTGCAATAAAATCTCTCTTTATCGCCTACACGAACACGGACTTTTGATCTTGATTGCGCAGTATGTTCTTCATGAATTTACGGCTAAAGCATCATCTGATTGTCCGGTTCTTCAACCAATCGTCCCTTAAAGAAGTTTTTTAAGTGTCATTGGTTCCCTCAATAAATGATTGCAATAAAAGAATTAATTGCCTGAGTTTCTATGAACAAATGATGATCAGCCCCCAAAACAACTAAAATAGAAGGAAAAATAATACTCTTTTAAAAATAAAAGTGATTGAATATTCTCTAAAGCTTGTATAACTTTAAATCTGCCTAAAAAAATACAGAGCATATTGAAACTTTCCTCAAAAAATCTCCTAGACAAAGAAAGTTAAAAGTACATGACATTAAAAAATTTTTCTCGTAGTCGGATTATAGGATTATTCTTCTCTCTCTTTGCACTTTTTTTGTCTACTGCTTTTTCCATGGCCGCAGACAAAACAAAAATTAAACTTGGTATTATGGAAGGGCGGGATGCGATTATTTGGAAAACTGCTGCTGAACAGGCTAAAAAAGACGGTTTAGATATTGAACTCGTTTATTTTTCTGATTACGCTTTGCCTAATGACGCTGTTAACGCAGGAGAGATCGATGCGAATGCTTTTCAGCACGCCCCTTATCTTAATGAACAAATGAAACAACGTGGCTATAAACTTTCAATTGTCGGCTATACATTTATTGCTCCAATCGGTGTTTATTCACACAAAATAAAAGACTTAAAAGATCTTCGTGATGGTGCACATGTTGGTATTCCGAACGACCCATCTAATGGTGGAAGAGCCTTACTTCTTCTTAATTCTTTAGGTCTCATTAAGTTAAAAGATCCTCATAATATTCTTGCATCTCCACTTGATATTATCGAAAATCCTAAAAACCTGCAAATTCGTGAGCTCGATGCCGGTATGTTAGGGCGAGCTATTGACGATTTTGACCTTGCAATTATAAACACAAACTGGGCTATTGTTTCCGGATTAAACTTCGAAAAAGATGTAGTCGCATGGGAGAGCGCAAAAAATAATCCTTATGATAATATCATCGTTGTACGCACGAGCGAAAAAGATGAGCCATGGGTTAAAAAATTAGTTGCCGCTTACAACAACGATCTTATCCGTGCAAAAATCAAAGAGATTTTTGGCAATACCGCCCAAACATCTTGGTAATTGTGCCAAATATCTGAGTAACTGTGCCAAATATCCGAGTAATTGTGAATGGAAAAACCTACTCTTATCTCCTTAAAAAACATCAGCCGTTGTTTTAACAAAACGGCTGGTATTCCGGTAATTAATAATCTCTCTTTAAATATCCATGCTGGTGAAATCCTTGGCATTATTGGGCGCAGTGGAGCAGGAAAATCAACACTTATCCGCTGTTTAAATGGGTTAGAGAAGATTGATGCAGGGTCCATTTTTTTTGAAGGTGTTGATATTTCCAATCTATCAGAGATAGAATGGGCGCCTTACCGTCAACGAATTGGGATGATTTTTCAACATTTCAATCTTCTCTCATCGCAAAATATTCTTGATAACATTGCATTGCCGCTTAAATTAAGTGGTGTAAGTAAAAAACAACGCCACAAACGTGCCCTTGAACTGATTGAATTGGTTGGGTTATCTGGGAAAGAATATTGCTATCCGGCACAATTGTCCGGGGGGCAAAAACAACGCGTTGGCATTGCACGCGCTCTTGCTGCTAATCCTAAAATATTGTTATCAGATGAAGCCACCTCTGCTCTTGACCCTGAAACAACACAATCTATTCTAGAGCTCCTTGCTGATATTAATAAACACCTCAATCTCACGATTGTGCTCATCACCCATGAAATGGAAGTTGTGCGCACCATAGCGCATCGCGTTGTTGTTCTTAATCAGGGAAACATTGTAGAAGAAGGACGTGTGAAAGACATCTTTACATCACCGCAAGACGATACAACCATCGCCATGCTCAAGCTTGTCACCCCGCAACTTCCTGAAAAATTTGCGAAAAATCTCAAACCAATCGGACGAGAAGCTGTCATTGAAATTAATATTGCCGGTGAAATTGCCCAGCAGCCTTTTCTTCATCTTCTAGAAAATGAGAGTGGTTTAAAAGCACGTATTTTGCATGGTGGCATTGATACAGTTCAAGATGAAACCATCGGGAGACTCTTCTTGGCTCTTCCTGGAGAAGATAAAGAAGCTTTAGAAAAAGCTGTTCAATGGTTAACAAAAAAAGGACGATATTGTGAGGTCTTAGGCTATGTTTAATGTTCTGTCTCATGAACTTCCCCAAGCTGTTATTGATACAATATTGATGACACTTAGTGCTTCTGTTATGGCATTTATTATAGGGCTTCCCCTTGGTCTTCTTCTTCACACAACAGCACGCGGGGGGATTTTTTCCTCATCTCTCATCAATCGCCCTTTAAGTATGATCATTGACAGTATTCGTGCTATTCCCTTTATCATTCTTGCATTTTATCTTCTTCCCGTTACGCGTATCGTTGTAGGAAGAGGGATAGGAATGCCTGCTGTAATTTTTATACTAACCATTTCAGCTATCCCTTTTTATGCACGCATGGCAGAACTCTCTTTTAAAACCGTTGAAAACGGTCTTATTGAAGCGATCCGCTCTATGGGTGCAAGTCGTCTTCAAATTATCAGACATGTTCTTATTCCTGAAGCTCTCCCTAGCCTGATTACAGGTTTTACAGTCATGGTCATTTCTCTGATAGGAGCCACCTCACTTGCTGGATATCTTGGTGGAGGCGGTTTAGGGGATATGGCAATCCGCTATGGCTACCAACGCTATAATACCTTCATCATGACCATTGTTATCCTCCTTTTGATCATGCTCAATATTATAACCCAATGGACTTCTGATAAAATCGTACAAAAACTTGATAAAACAAAATGTTGAAAAAATCAGCATTTCACATGCCAGTACCATTATCTTCTTTTCCCCTTCCCAAATGCAACACTCCTTGGCTATCGAGCGCACATAAAAGCCAAGCACTTTTTCTTTTTTCTTAAACAGTTTTATCCCCATAAGCCCTGTTTTATAAAAGGCAAGCAAATAGTTTTAATGGATTCAATATA
The DNA here is from genome assembly GCF_042193405.1 of Bartonella sp. TT110JLCBS. Classification (NCBI taxonomy): domain Bacteria; kingdom Pseudomonadati; phylum Pseudomonadota; class Alphaproteobacteria; order Hyphomicrobiales; family Bartonellaceae; genus Bartonella; species Bartonella sp. TT110JLCBS. Next base: position 41,953 of record NZ_JBHILT010000012.1, on the reverse strand, counting down.
AAAGGACATGAAATAAGAAATCTTGCAATATTCGAGCTTCTCTCCCAATATAGCAATGATCAATTAATATGTTGACCACGACCTGCTCTCAGCATAGCAACAAACTGTCGAAATGATCTAAGAGGCATAGCAACCTGCTCTGGCTATCAACGCTATGATGGCTCCACCATATCTATCATCCTATAGATTATTCTCAATATTATTATTGAAGAAACTTCTAATAGAGTTGTATAAAATTTTATAAAATAAAGCACTCAACTAATCTAGATATTGGAAGGCAATCTAGATATTGGAAGGTTTTTCTTCCACAACAGCAACAATAAGCCATTGAGCTGTAAGAGCTGGTTTTTTTAACTTTTCAACTTCCACACTAACCCCATAATGGAAAACCACGCGACCAGAAGGGCGAATTTCTGCATCGTCTAACACAAAACGTGCACGTATCCGTACCCCTGTTTTTACAGGACTCATGAAGCGTACTTTATCGAAACCATAATTAATCCCCATTGTGGTCCCTTCCAACTCAGGAAGAGCCTCATAAGCAAGCGTAGATAAAAGCGATAATGTTAAAAAACCATGAGCAATCGTGCCACCAAAAGGTGTCTGTTTAGCCTTTTCCTCATCAACGTGTATCCATTGATGATCATCTGTAGCGCATGCAAACTGATTAATCATATCCTGTGTAACAAGACGCCATCCCGATAATCCCACTTCTTTCCCAATAAAACTGGTAACATCTTGTATTGCTATTTTTTGCTGCATAACGCTATTCCTATTTATTTGATAAAAACAACCACCCCTCTTGCTTTTATAAAATCCATTGATTAGAGCATCAAGAATAAAAGATTAATTGTCTTAAAAACAAATGCACCTTATGAATAAGAAAACTCTTTTAGCAGAATAGTTTTCAAATGGGAAAAAAGAATGGCAAGCAATGTGAACCTAACAGGTTTAGCGCATGATTTGAAACAACGTGCAGAAAAGCATCCCCCCATCCGTATTGGACTGATTGGTTGTGGTGAAATGGGTACAGATTTATTATCAAGTATTGCGCATATGGATGGTATAACAGTCGCCGCAGTCGCCACGAGGACACCGTCACGTATTTTTGATGCCGCTACACTCGCCTATGGCGAAGATGGACATGTCAGCGAAGTTGAAAATGCTCATGCTCTCACGCAAAGCATTGAAAAGGGTTTGATTGCAGCAACAGATGATATTAACCTTGTTTTGCGCCATGAACAAATTGATATTATCGTTGATGCAACAGGCTATCCCGAAGCAGGAGCAGAAATTGGTATCAAAGCGCTTGAGAATAACAAACATCTTGTCATGATGAATGTTGAAGCAGATGTTACAATTGGCGCTTATCTCAAACATGAAGCAGAAAAACGAGGGCTCATTTATACACTTGGTGCCGGCGATGAACCTACTTCTTGTATGGAACTCATAGAATTTGTTTCAGCCCTTGGACATAAGATTGTTGCAGCAGGTAAAGGAAAAAATAATCCTCTACTCTTTGATGCTACACCTGATGCTTACGAAGAAGAAGCATTCCGGCGTAATATGAATGTGCGCATGTTGGTCGAATTTATTGATGGTTCCAAAACGATGGTTGAAATGGCAGCAATTGCCAATGCCACCGGACTTCTCCCCGATTGTCCGGGAATGCATGGACCACAAGCGGCACTGCAAGATTTAAACAAAGTGCTTATTCCAAAACAAGATGGGGGCATTTTGCAGCAATATGGTGTTGTAGATTATTCAACAGGTCCAGGTGTTTCACCTGGTGTCTTTGTTATTGCCGAAATAGCACACCCACGTTTACGCGAGCGTATGGAAGATTTAAAAATTGGTCAGGGGCCTTACTTCACCTTTCATCGCCCCTATCATTTAACAGCAATGGAAGTTCCCCTCACCTGCGCACGTATTATGCTTTATGGCAAAAAAGATATGGTTCCTCTTAGCCATCCCGTAGTAGAAGTCTGTGCTGTTGCTAAAAAAGATTTACACCCAGGTGATCAGCTAGACTTTATCGGTCTTTATACTTATCGTGCTTGGATAATGAACATTGCAGAAGCACGCGCTCACCACGCCATTCCTTGTGGTCTTTTAGAAAAAGCAACAGTAACAGCTGCAATTAAAAAAAATGAACTCATTACAGTGCATAATACTGCTATTCGTGAAGATCAATGGATTGCACGTCTTCGTGCTAAACAAGACCTTTTACTTCATTGCCCTTCTTCGGCTAAGCTATAAACACTCCTGAATTACCTTACTTAACAGTATCCTTCCCTTACGCAACAGAACAATCCAAAATACACTTGTATCGCAAATACAGGTTTATGTTTTAAGCATTTTCCAACGACGCACATCACCACTTCCCTCTCACAATATGGCCCGTAAATGCGACAATATAAACCACCCCATGAGATGGCATAAGGTTCACTGTGTATCACGACCTTACTTTATAAAGATACAAAATCGGCACTATCATTTTATTTACCAATATTACGACAGCGCATAGCACTTGAGATGATTCATGAGAAAAGTTTTTACTCTTTTTTCTTTAATAATTTTGTCCATACACAAACACAACTTGTTATACGTAAAAAATACTTTTGATGGATTTAACATCAAAAAAATTGAAATAATAAATTATATTTATCATTTTACTTTTTGCATGAGAGCCATAAATACAGGGACATTTTTTATTTTATCCTCTTATGAAAGATAAAAAAATTAAAAAGGATAAAATATACCTTTGATGAATAATCTTCATATGAGAAAAGGTAGACAAATATTAAAAGGCTGATAAAGAAAGTGAGTATATTATCCTTGTTACTAGGATAATAACTATAAAGTGTAAAAAATCAGGTTACACTACTTTGTAAAAAAAACATAAATGTAGAACCTTCAACTTTAATAATGTTAATAAAAGCTACATTTATTATTAATAATAGTTATTTTATTATAAAATACAGTATAAATGATTTCAAGTATTTATTTTTTTCAACATAATGAATTCATCGGTTTTATCGATGATCTTTCTACTAAAGTATAACGAATATTCCCCAAAGAGATAAAACAGCACCTAATACATTCCCCAATACATAAAGAAGCAAGAAGTGATAAAATACCTCCCCCCCCAAAGGCTGAACCTGAAAAGGTAGCAGCTTTTTCAGTTTTCCCCAAAGCAATACCATCTTATTCCTCAACATCTTGAATAACTGCTATATCTAAAGTTTTAATAGATACATTTTTTTCTAATGTAGAAATAGTAATTGCCATTCTCTCTTGTAATTTATTATTTACAAAACTTGCATTTCCCTCTACAGTTTGTACAAAAAAGAGAATAAATAGTGTAAAAGTAAACGAACATACACGATTTTTAAACATATCTTTCTTTTCTCCTCTTTTTCTTCACTGAAAAAATGAAGAAATATTAAAATATATAAAACCAAAAACTTAAATTTAATATTTATAAAATTATATATAATACACTTTGTATTAAATGTAAATACACAAAAACAATAAATAATAAAATAATCTATTACTTTTACACTATAATAACTCAAGATACTAACAGTAATATTTTATCATTTTTATTTCTATGATTCAAAATAATAAGAATTTATCAAATTTCTCATTATAACAAATATTAAAAACAAATTTATTTGAAAAGTTATATAATATATATTTTATGCAATTAAATTTTAAATAACTATATCATTAAAAATTTTCGCTATAATAATAATACTTATACATTATTTCAATCAACACAAAAATGGAATATTGCTTAGTGAAGCTTTTATTATGTCACTCATCAATAAGCTTGAAAAATAAAATTGGTAGCAAATAAAAACCTCGATCTAAAATAAATCTATCCTAATAAAACAACATTAAAATAGTATACTACTTTTCTATAAAACAGGTATAAAGTATAAAAAGCAATTAAGATCTCTATTTTCAAATGGAAGAGACGTTAATAAAATGATTCTCAACTTTTACTGATATATAAAAAGAAAAAATACTGCTAGCATCTTAAAAAAGGTAATTCAGCCCCCTTTATCCCATACAGCATAAAGAACACAAAATATTGACTTTCAAACCTAATAAAACAAACGCATAAAATAAGTAAATCTATCAGATTTACAAAAAATTATAAGCAACACTAGAGCACCAAAACACTACCTAAAACCAGATAAAAAGAGAGTCATGAAAAATGAGATGATCCCCAAAATACTGAAAAAACTTTCTTTCTTAATTTTCATAAAAGTTATTCCATATTTTTCGTCAATATTGTAGATCACAACCATATTTATATTTTAAGTAATTATATTTACTCTATATTAGTAACAAATAATTCTCTTTGAAAGAAATTTCAGCAATATTCACATAACTATCTTCAATTTGTGCCAAATAACTAATAATAAATTGATCAAATTCTTGAAAGAAAAGTAATAGAGAAACTTACTAAAAATTGCATTTTTAAAATACCAACTTAAGTAAACACATTGAAAAAATAACACCATGAAAATTGATCTTGAATGATAAATTCATCAACCGATCACTTCAATCGCAAGATACTGATCTATAATAATAATTTATTGTTTTGCATGTTGAATGAGAAAGCTGACGATTATAAAACTCTCTTAATTTTAACTCTGTTTATATTGAATCAATCAAAATTCTTCACTTGCAAATCACAACCAAGATAGATGTGTGTATAAACAGACTTGAAGAAAGAAAATATCACCTATGAGGTATTTTAACTATCAAGCGCTGTTAACACAGTATTGAAAACTGGCAAAGTGAATGATGGTGTCCCTTTTTACTTTAAAAGTGTAAAGATGGTGGAATACAATAGATTTTATATTATAAGGCTTTATCGTTGTACCATTCATGAACAGCGTCGCAAAATAGGTTTGGATACCTTGAGAAATGTTTCTTTAAAACAAGAGTGTCAATGTGCAACACAATGGCGTTCTGTTTATCATGTATCCAACGGTGTTTCTTATTGAATCATCTTATAAACTCACCAAGTTCTTTGAGATTGCAGGTTCATCTTACGTGAATTCTTCTCTTTATATTCATTTTTTCTCATGAACAATCTGTTAATACTCTATCCAAAGTAAAATTAATCAACAAACATTTTTATTCTTTTGTAATATACAGATACTTGAATTAAGAATTTAGAATTCCTAATTACAACCAAATTCTGTACTATCGCAATAATAGAAATAATTTAGTTATTCTCGCTCCATAACAGAAAGAAGAATATGCAGCTTACAGAAAAAATGTGTTTTCAAGAAACGATAAAAAATTATTTTTCATTCCATGATGTGCAGTATTTAATCTGTCTGAATATTTACTGATTAAAAATGAGAATACGCATCAAAAAGACTTACCAAAGATAACTATCTTGAGAAAGGTTGCCCCATAATTACAGAAAAAATTGCGTTGGCTTTGCTCAATAAAAGCTTCTCTATTTTTAACAAAGCTCTCATTTTTATGCATCCATATGTTTTATGCATGCATATGGGATGTAAAAATACGACTATTTGCGTTTCTCTTATAGATAGATTAAATAGTGACAGCACCTTCGATCACTTTGTTTCTGTTGACTCTTCTTTTGGGCCGTAATTTATGGTATCTAACACACCTTTTCTCGCTCTTTTACCTTTGGGCGCACATGAATATCACGGAGAGCACCTTCCTTTCGAAACCGACTGGATTATAGCTGAAGCTTTTGCAAAAGCCCTCACTTTACAAACAAAAGAACAATTCCCTATCGCACTTTTACCGGTTGAAAAGATTGGCTATTCTATAGAACATATGGATGTTACAGGCACACAAACCCTTACCTTTTCTGATGCGATTAAGCGATGGATAAAGATTGGTGAAAACTGCTATCACAAAGGGATCAACCGTCTTCTTCTTCTTAATGCTCACGGAGGCAATTCACCTTTAATGAGCATCGTCATCACCGAATTACGAAGGCGCCTTTCCATGCTCGCTGTAGCAACAAGCTGGAGCCGTTTTGGTTTACCACAAGGTCTCATGGAACCGTCTCAACAACATCTTGATATCCATGGAGGTTTTATCGAAACCTCTCTCATGCTCTATTTAGCACCAGAAAAAGTCCATATGGAAAAGGCAAAAAATTTTCATAATAAACAAGCGGATATGATTGCCAATTATCGGTATTTACGCGCTTATGGTCCTCATGCCTTTGGTTGGACAATGAAAGATCTAAATACGCAAGGGGCGGCAGGAAACGCAAGCAAAGCAACACCACAAGCCGGTGAAGCAATCTTTTCTCATGTTCTGTCTCAGCTTCGTGATTTACTTGATGATATCAATCGATTTAACATAGACACATGGCAATAAAGAATAATAAAAGGTCTCTCCATGGAAACGACACCTCTCCCAAAACTTCCCGTTACGGTTCTCACAGGCTATCTTGGTGCTGGAAAAACCACCCTTCTCAACCGTATTCTCAGTGAAAATCATGGCAAACGTTATGCCGTCATTGTCAATGAATTTGGTGAAATCGGTATTGATAATGACCTTATCATTGAATCCGACGAAGAAATTTATGAAATGAATAATGGCTGTGTTTGCTGCACCGTGCGTGGGGATCTCATTCGCATTCTGGAAAGTCTGATGCAACGTTCTCATCGATTTGATGCGATCATTATAGAAACGACAGGGCTTGCTGATCCCGTTCCCGTAGCACAGACCTTTTTCATGGATGATACTGTCCATGCAAAAACAGCTCTCGACAGTGTCATAGCGGTCGTTGATGCAAAGCATTTTCCCTCTCAATTAAAAACAAGTCGTGAAGCTGAAGACCAAATTGCCTTCGCGGATATTATTCTTTTAAATAAGATTGATCTTGTCACCCAACAAGAACGCAGCCATGCTGAATCCCTTATTCTGGCCATTAATCCTCGCGCTATACTCTATACAACACAGCGCACCAATATCCCTCTTGAGACACTTCTCAATCGTGGTTTTTTTGATCTCCAACGGACTCTCGATCATGAACCTCATTTTCTCGATCACCAACATACACACCAACATGCCAACCATGTGTGCGGTCCCGATTGTCATCATGACCATCATCACGCATCCACCATTCATGATATTACCATCACTTCTGTAAGTTTAAAAACTGGTCCTCTGCACCCAGAAAAATTTTTCCCTTGGATCCAGCAAGTTACACAGCAACAAGGACCAGATATCTTACGTCTTAAAGGCATTATCGCCTTTCAAGGAGACGATGATCGTTACGTCATTCAAGGGATACATATGCTTCTTGAGGGACAACATCAACGCCCATGGCGTGAAGATGAAAAACGAGAAAGTCGCCTTGTTTTTATAGGACGCTCTCTTGATGCTGAAAAATTAAAAACTGGTTTTGAAAATTGCGCATAAGTGAGTGATAATGCCAAACATTACCCATTATGATCTCCAAAGTTACTGCCTTTCTTGCGGTTTTATAGGCAATAAACCAGCCTTTGTTTCCGTAGAAGGTTTCATTGTTTTTTTAAATCCAGCCCCACAAATCGTTGAAGTTCACCAAGGAATAATTTCAAGCCATTTTTCCCATGACAATACCGCGATCATCACCGGTGGAGAAGATGGAAAAGTCTGTCAAACAACCGCAGCAGATCACACGGAAGTGTTAAGCCAAAAAGAACGCAAATGGATAAACAACGTTGCTTTTGGACCACAAAAAGCAGTTGCCTTTTCCTCTTCACGCCTCGTATTTGCAAATATTGGAAAAGAACGACAAGAGCTCACACATGAACGCAGTGTAGAAGGCCTGGCTTTTGCTCCAAAAGGTTTACGACTTGCCGTTGCCCATTACAATGGTGTGACTCTTCATTGGTTATCAACGCAAATATCTCCCACCACATTGGTATGGAAAGGAGCTCATTGTGGCGTCACCTTTTCACCAGACAACCGCTATGTCATTTCTACGATGCAAGAAAACGCTTTACACGGTTGGCGTCTCACTGATAATCAACATTTACGGATGAGTGGCTACCCAAGCAAAGTCAAAAGCTGGTCTTGGAGCGCAAAAGGAAAATGGCTAGCAACATCAGGTGCCTCTGCCGCAATTGTTTGGCCCTTTCATACAAAAGACGGCCCCATGGGAAAAACACCTCTAGAACTAGGCACACGAGCCAATGCACTTGTTAGCACCGTTTCATGCCACCCAAACAAAGAAATTGTAGCAATAGGCTTCAATGATGGAATGATTTTAGCGGCACATTTTCATGATGGAAAAGAAGTCCTTCTAAAAGGTTATGGGAAAAGCGCTATCTCAGCACTTAACTGGGATCAAGCAGGGCAAAACCTCTCCTTCGGTAGCGAAAATGGTGAATGTGGTATAATCAATATCACTGATTAAGCCAAGCACCAACAAGCACAACCATCGCCGATAAAAATGCCCACACAATCCTCCAGAAATCTTATCTCTTTGCATCTCTAGAGCTCTCAGAAATCCTATCTCCCTAATCCCCCCAAAAGTCTCCTAAAATCTTCGCAATCATTAAATCTTCCCTCTTCCTTCCCTCCCCCCCTTTAGACAAGAAAATACCTTAAACATGTTTTTTGATCTTTTAACTTTGCTCCCCCATACAAGAATAAAAACATCACCCTCAAGACCGAAAACCCCATCTCCCTATAAACACCTGTATAGGCTATATACTTCTATAAAAGCATTTTTCTTAAAAATTCGGCAAAAAATAGCTGATATCATCATTGAAACAACAATTTATTCTTACGATCAGAAGAAGGGTGTTCAACACTATTTTCCTAAATAAAAAATTTTTTGATTTCCCCTTCTAAAGAGCAAAGTTTCCTACGAGCAGCCTTCTACACTTCAGTTTCTTGCCTAGAAAATTCCATCTAATAATCATTTCATGGAGCTTCTATCACCGCCTTCTGTTCCAGTATCTCCTTCATCTACAGATTCTGTTTCCCCTCCTTCTGCTCCTGTTGAACCAAAGCCTTCTGGGTCTTCTGACCCTTTGGATTCCTCGTCTAATCTCCAAATTAGAGCTGTTGTTCCACAGGTTCCAACTTATCTTCTTTTGCCAAATGCCTTATTTCATGCTGGTTTAGTGGATATGAACGCGCAAAATAAGACATTAGAGACAATGCGGAATGCTTTTCATTCCTCCTGGAAGGATGATGAAAAGACAGCCTTTTTTCTGCATGCTTATGGTGGTAGCCATCATTATGCTTCCAACTTATCTGCTTTTGAATATGGCTATGGTGCTGAGCTCGATTATAATGCATTCGAAGCAGGTGTTTTGTTAAACGAGATTGAGAGTTTATATGGTCGTACATTCTTTGGAGTTTTGGGGAACTATGGAAATCTTTCTCTATTCCCTCAGGATGTTGAACAAAGCAAAAAGAGCGCATTTAATAAATGGTCTGTTTCTGCCTATGGAAATTTGCAGCATGAAACGGGTTTTTATATAGATGGGGTATTATCGTATGGACTTTTTAAGAGAGATGTTTTGACTCTTGCACGGGGTAAGGTTGTGGCATTAAAGGGTAAACAGTTTAGTGGTTCTTTAATGAGTGGCAGAACGTTTGAAACAGGGTATAAAGGTGTTGTTTTTGATCCGCAGATCAGATTGTTTATCAGCATCTTCAGTTTAATCAGGCGCGTGATATTGATAATCTTGATGTTGATTTAGGAAAATTTCATCAATGATTTAGAATACTTACTCATCATTCTACATATTAAATAAAAAACTGAATATTATAAATTTCTTTCATTCAAACCTGTTTTTATTTAATCAATTAACCCCTTGTTCATCACAAACGAAGCTGGCATGTAAAGAAAGACTTTTGAAAAAAAGTGTATTGCTTCTTATGAACATTCTCGAGTGCTAAAATCTGCGCAAATATTGAATGCTGAAAAAAGAATGATGATATCTGCGCATGACCGCAATGAAAATAATATCCTGTATCTTATCAAAATTTCTCTGCAACCTATCATTTACAAAACAACAACCGTAACAATACGATAAAGCATAATTTACTTTTATTATAATTTGGCCTCAAACTCCCTCTGTTTGTTCTAAAAACAAGTATTTATCCAAAATTCTTAAGTAAACATCCTAAAAAAGGAAACAAATAATATGCGTATTAAATGATATAAACGTGAATAGAGTTCTAAAACAAAATTCAAAACAATGCATAAAACTCATAAAGACTAAACTTATGATTTATAAAAGTTAATAAAGAAATGGACAAAACCAACCATCAATATCGTCTCTTTTGAAAGATTATGCCACAAGCATTTAACATTCAAGCTTCTCACATTCACAATGAAATCTGCCTCCATATCTTAATATCAAAATTTTAGAAAAATTCTTCATCGCATAGAAGAAAGCATCTATTGTAATCTTTTATATCAAAAAAATAACCATATTGATGAAGTAAAATAAATTTCAATACATTAAAAGGCAGAAAAATCTTCTGCCTTTCATATAAAAATGCACATTATATCTCTTCAAAAAAGATGGCGCAATCCAGCAGAGAAACTGGCTCCAGAAAAACCAGCTTTCTTAAATTTATGCTGATAAGTTACATCTCCATGAAGAAAAAGTTTTGAAGAAAGACGAGCATTAAACCCAAGACCTGCTTCCAAAAAAGAACCAAAAAAACCTAATTGGAAATCGTTTTTAAAAGAAACAAATTGCTTATCTTCAAAACTATGCAAATAAGAAAGCTTACTATAAAAAGAAACGACACGTCCCTCTTCAGAAACATTAAGTGTCTTTTTTAAACGCCCACCAACACGCCCCACCCATTGATGAAATTTTCCTAAATCAACATCAAGATTATCAATATCACGCGCCTGATTAAACTGAAGATGCTGATAAACAATCTGAATCTGCGGATCAAAAACAACACCTTTATACCCTGTTGTAAACGTTCTGCCACTCGTTAAAGAACCGCTAAACTGTTTACCCTTTAATGCCACAACCTTGCCCCGTGCAAGGGTCAAAACATCTCCCTTAAAAAGTCCATACGATACCACCCCATCTATATAAAAACCCGTATCATGCTTCAGACTTCCATAGGCAGAAACAGACCATTTATCAAATGCACTCTTTTTGCTTTGTTCAACATCCTGAGGGGTTAGAGAAAGGTTTCCATAAGACCCCATAACTCCAAAGAATGTACGACCATATAAACTCTCAATCTCGTTTAACAAAACACCTGCTTCGAATGCATTATAATCGAGCTCAGCACCATAGCCATATTCAAAAGCAGATAAGTTGGAAGCATAATGATGGCTACCACCATAAGCATGCAGAAAAAAGGCTGTCTTTTCATCATCCTTCCAGGAGGAATGAAAAGCATTCCGCATTGTCTCTAATGTCTTATTTTGCGCGTTCATATCCACTAAACCAGCATGAAATAAGGCATTTGGCAAAAGAAGATAAGTTGGAACCTGTGGAACAACAGCTCTAATTTGGAGATTAGACGAGGAATCCAAAGGGTCAGAAGACCCAGAAGGCTTTGGTTCAACAGGGGCAGAAGGAGGAGGAACAGAATCTGGAGATGAAGTGTCCTCCGGAACAGAGGGCTCAGATGGACGAACCTCATCAGTAGAATCTTCAACTGGAACAAACGGTGCAGGCATAGGTTGCACAAAAGAATGGTCCTCTGGAACAGTTGGTACAGAAGGACGTACAGGTTCAACAGGGGTAGAAGGAGTGGGGACAGAATCTGGAGATGAAGTGTCCTCCGGAACAGAGGGCTCAGATGGACGAACCTCATCAGTAGAATCTTCAACTGG
>NZ_JBHILT010000012.1:0-30011 GCF_042193405.1 Bartonella sp. TT110JLCBS | reverse complement strand
AGGACGTACAGGTTCAACAGGGGTAGAAGGAGTGGGGACAGAATCTGGAGATGAAGTGTCCTCCGGAACAGAGGGCTTAGATGGCAAAACCTCATCAGTAGAAGTTTCAACTGGAACAAGCGATGCAGGCATAGGTTGCACGGAAGAAGCGTCCTCTGGAACAGAGGGGACAGAGGGAAGTACAGGCGAAACAGGGGCAGAAGGAGTGAGAGTAGAATCCGTAGGAATCAATGTTTCAGACGGATCAGATATTTCAGGCAAAGAAGGTGTAGATGGTATAAGCGGTGGCTTAACAGAAGGAGGTTGTTCAGGCGCAATAGTCTCTGATGGTCGTTCAGAAGGTATAGTTTCTGCTTCAGATTTAGGTGGTAAAACTGTGGACGTAGGCTTAATAGACGGAACTGAAATAGATTCAGAAGGATCTAATTCAGGATTAATGTAAACACTTTCGAGACGAAAATCCCAAAAATCTCCTTCCCCTTCAACCAATCTATTTTCGGGACTTGCTTCTCCAGAAGAAGAACCAGGACCATAAGCACGAAGTTTATATTGATAAGGAAATCCATTTATCGCAACATAATCATTCAAAAGCTTAAAAGTATCTTCCTTTGCTTTTCCAAAAACCTGAATAATCGAAACACTTTGATGACTTCCGTCAATCACTTTTGTATCTGAAGCTTTTTGAAATTTTTCCATTCCAATGAGCGTGGTTCCCAAAACATCACCATAGATTAAAACGCGATCAGTTTTTTGAGGATCAAATGAACCATCATTATTCATAAATGTGCTCATCTTAATCCGAGAATTACCTTCCGCACTGTATACTTTATTGTATACGCCATCCACACCCGCTGTTTGATCAATATCATCTAATGCATAAACATCTTCTTTATTGTATATTTTCTTTCCAATATGCAATGTTTGATAATCTTGAGAGACATATTTCTCAAAAACAAGCGTACTATCAAGGAGACTCAAAGTAGAAAGCGATGAAACCGTAACATCGGCCTCTTGTAAATCTTGATATTTAGGCTTAGTAAGATACCATGTTGAACCATTTTTTAACTGTAAATCAACACGAGACCTATCTTCAATGCGCACTCCCCCTGTAAGGGTTGAAGAATATGCTTGAACAAGAAGAGAAGAATCTTTTTCAGTTTTTATTAATAAGTCACCAGAGATTTTTGTATCGTCCAATAGTTCAAGGGTAGCTTTAGCTCCAAAACCATCAGTCCCAGTGCTATAAATGGCGATACCTTCTGGAACTGTAAAGTTTGTCTTTGATAACTGAACAAATGCCTTTCCTATAATGATATTTCTGCCTTGTAACAACATTTCATTAGCTGAATCAGCTGTTCTAAACCCTTTGTCTGGTTCTAATCCATAAAAATACAGACCATGTACTCCTTTACCCAGCACAAAAACATTGGATTTGTTAATCTTAATATTTGTCTTCTTAAATTCATCCGATGAACTAAATGCTTTCCACAACAACTTTTCTTTATCATTCACATCAACCGAAGAATTTTTCACCAAAAAACCATGCATATCACTCAGTTCAATAGAACTATTATTCAATTGAACATGACTTCCTTGAGAGACGTCGAAAGCTTCTGGTATTTTATCGAAACCTTCCTCATCGACGATAGTAGTTTTTTGTTTTCCTTTACCCTTAATGATAGTACTATCGAAATTATACCCTCCCCCATAAAACGATGAAAATCTACCTTTCCCATTAAATGTAACAGTACTGCCTGACATCCTAATCTTTGCACCAAGTCTACTCACAAACCCGATATCTTGCAGGTTGTCTGGCTCAACCTCAATCTTTACACGCACTAAAGCAATATCCGCTTCTTCACCCAATGCATATATAGCGTGAGAAGTTTCCGTAATTGACCCATCTGTCATGTTAATGACTGCATTTTCAGCATGAAGAGCACGTACATTCTTAAAATTTGAATTTTTTAGATTAAGACGTGCACCATATTTTGCATATGCACCATATGCAGATATTTTATTTGAATCATCGCCATAAACATTTATCTGAGATGCATCAACAACTGTACCTGCATTTTCTACATATATAGCCTTAATAGGATCAGAACTAGGAGCATGTTCTTGAAAACTTTTTAAATTATAAGTTTTATTTTCAAGTGTATGTTTTTTACCATCACTGCACGTATAAAAGCTCCCTGTTTCATCACAGGGAGCTGCAAAAGCATGAAAGTCAGCATTAATATTTACAACCCAAAAAAAAGAAAAAGCAACTGTTGTAAAAGTCAACCTATAATTTTTAAATATATTAACCATAACTCTTTTGCAAATCCTTCTCCCCCGCTTTATTTAAAAGTGAATGAGATCTGAAATAATGTTAAGTTAAACATATGAATATTTTTAAGTATAACAAATAAATACTTGCTTTGCAATTCATAAAATACTCTATATTTATGTAAATGTTATTCTATATTTAAGAATATACCTAAAAGCATAGTGTAAACCGCATGAAAAATCATCTCTGAAAAACCAGTTTTACTAAGACGATGCTGATAGGTTAAATCTCCGTGCAATAAAAAATTTGAAGATAACTGAGCATTACCCCCCATTCCAGCTTCTAGAGAAGAACCAAAAACCCCTAATTGGAATTCATCTCCAAATTGCACATGTTTTTTTCCTCCAAAACTCATGGTAAGATGAAACTTGCCATTGAAAGAAACAACAAGAGCCTCTTCAGAAGCAGCAAGCGTCTTTCTTAAAGACCCGCCAACACGCATCACCCACAAATCAAGTTTTTCTATTTCAATATCAAAACCATCAATATCAAACGCCTGATCAAACCGCACATTTTGATAAACAACCTGAACCTGCGGATCAAAAAATAAGCCCTTTATGTCCTGTCATCAATGACTGACCCGCAATCAATAAAGCACTCAAAGGTATTCCCTTCAATGTTGTTGTCTTGCCCCTTACTTGCGTGAAAACATTCCCTTTAAATAAACCATAGGAAAAAAGACCATCGATATAAAAGCCTGTATCATACTGCATGCTGCCATATGTGTAATAGGCCATTTATCAAATATACTTTTTTGTTTTCTTCAACATCTTGAGGTTGTAGAGAATTTTTTCCATCATTCCCCATTATTCCAAAGCTTAAAGTGTGATGTGTATCCTCAATCGCATTGAGCAAAACACTTGCCTCTATAGCGTTATAATTCAAATTTCCACCATAACCATATTGAAACTCAGAGAGGTCAGAAACATAACGATAACTTCCACCGTAACCTCGCGCAAAAAGAGCAGAACTTTTAGCATTTTCTCCCAAAGTCCCAGCAGCAATACGCAATGTTTCCAGCTGTTTATTGTGATTGTTCATATCCATCAAACCAACCTGAAACAAGCATGAGGCATCGATAGATATGCTGAAACTTGTGGGACAACAGCTTTAATGCCCTCTTCAGAATAAAAAACAGAAGCATCATAATCAGCTAAAACATTATGATGATGAGCATGAGTGTTTAAAGAACGAAACACATCATTTTCCAACCGCATATGATGCAGATGAGAAAGTTTCTGAACATATTCAGCTTCAAGTCAGAAATCCCAAAAATCTCCATTATACTCAATATTTTTCTCTTTAACGGATCCATCCCCATCTTTTACCTGTCTATGAGAAAAATTGGGACCATAAGCACGAACACTATATCACTAAGGCGCTCCTCTTAGAGCAACATAATCTGTTGTTAATTTAAAGGAATCCTCCGCAGCCTTTCCATAAACCTGAATAATTGAAACACTGAGACTATCTTTTTTATCGTCTTTTTGCTTACCTTTGCTATGGTTCTTTATTTTTTTTGAAGCCACTGAGACATCGATAATATGCACCTTACTTTTTCCATAAACATCACCATAGATAAGAAGTTTATCAGCTTTTATTCCCTTGCTTTTACCAGTTTCAGTAAGATATGCATTAACATATAAGCGTGCGTCCTCTCCTACAACGTAAGCATAATCTAAACCATAATCATCATCCAATCTCCTAACACGAAGTGTCTGATAAAAATCATTTCTTGGTTTCTGAAAGAAAATAAAACTATCAATAAGCCTTACAAAGAAAATAGATGAACCTACACAATATGGAACTTTTTTATGATCATTTTCAAGCGCATTTTTATTTGCTCTTACAGTCCATAAAGATTGATTGAACAACTCAACACTACCATAAAAACCTTTCTCAACATGTGCCCTTCCTGAAAGAAAAGACGCATAAGCATCAAGCGCAACAAATGAATTATTTTTGACATCTAACCGATCAGCAAAAATACGAGAACCCTCTGATACCGTAATATAAGGATACCTCCTAGCATCGTTACTATAAATAGCCGTACCATCAAGAACATGAAGAGCAGTCTTTTTAAATCGAAATTCACCTAAACTTATAAGAAGCACTCCCTCTTGATATTCATGTTGCGAAGTACTTCCTCTAAAATGCAAACTATGAACCCTTTGTCCCTGAAGAATGATCTCTGAGTTTTCAAAAGAAACCAAAGACATAGAACTATCTCGAAACTCAAATGACCTTTCCTAAAAAACCGGTTTTGCACTTTCAATCGCTATGCCATGAACATCAGAAACCTGAATCTTACCTTCATCAAAGAAAAAAACCGCTCTGCTTCACGCCAAACACAGATTGAGATAACTTGACATTTCTACCACTTTTCTTTTCGCTATTTCCTATAATAGAACTCTTTTTAAAAGAAGTTTTATTGTCTTTTGACACAACCACTGCTGATGTAATCTTCTCAGATTTATTTAATTCTAAAATTCCACCAATTCCTGAAACGCCTTTTCCCCTTTACTTTTTTCCGGCTTAATAACTATGTTATGAGATTGTATTGTAAAAATAACACCTGTAAGTCCTTCCTATCCAATCCACTCATATATAACTTATTACGACTTCCAAAAGTACAAGCAGCACCAACTGTATCACACGAATACGATTTAAAAAGAGAATTACATGAGGGTTTATAACCTTCTGCACTCACATCTATATTGTGCGCGAAGAAAAAATAGAGGTCGTAAGAAAACACACACATGGCGTTTTAATACTTTAATCATAATTTAGTCTAAACTTTCTTTATTTTATCTTCATAAAAAATCGAAAAGACACCTCTGGTTCATCTACTTATTATTCTTATTATATGCCGTCATAATAAGTTGTTTTGTATTATACATAAAGTCAAAAATCAGAAAATAACACTATAAAACCATGCTTTATACTTATATTTTCCACAAAGGATATATTAAAGGAAAATACAATTAAAAGTGATAGCTTAATCCACCAGAAAAATGCGTTCCAGAAAAGCCGGCATTCGTAAATTTATGCTGATAAATCAGGTCACTATGAAAAATAATTTTTGGAGATAATTGCGAAAAAACACCCAATCCAGCTTCTAAAGAAGACCCAAAGGAACCAAGCTGGAAGGCATCTTTAAAATATACAAATTGTTTATCATCAAAACTACGAATGAAATGAAGCTTACCATAGAATGAAAGAACATGTGCATCTTTAGTAAATGTAAGTGTCTTCGTTAAATACCCACCAATACGCATCCCCCAATGATCTGGGCTTCGCATATCAATATTAAAATTATCAATATCACGAGTCTTATGAAACTGGAGATTTTGATAAACAAACTGAACTTGTGGTTCAAAAATAAAATATCGGCTGCCGATCATAAACGTTTTACCAGCAGTTAAGGAAACACTCAGCGGCTTACCTCTCAATGTAGCTGTTTTACCTCGCTCAAGTGTGAGAACATTTCCATTAAACAAACCATAAGAAAAGAGACCATCCATATAAAGACCCGTATCATGCTGCATGCTTCCATATGCCGTGATTGTCCATTTATCAAATATACTTTCTTGACTTTGTTTAACCTTTCGAGGCTGCAAAGAAAGCTTGCCATAATTCCCCATAATCCCAAAAGATGTCGTACTGTATGCACTTTCGATTTTCTTGAGTAAAATATTTGCCTCTAGTGCATTATAATCAAGCTCACCGCCATAATCACCATATTTAAGTACAGATAAATTTGAAGTATAACGGTGATGTCCGCCGTAACCGCGCAAAAACAAAGTGGGATTTTCATCATTTTTCAACAACCGACCAGAAACAGTTCGCAGCGCTTGCAACTGCTTGTTTTGATTACTGATATCCATCAATCCAGCATAAAATAAGGTATTTGGCACAAGAATATATGTCAGAACCTGTGGAACAACGACTCTCACATTTGGCTCAAAATGAGAAGAAGGCTCAAAAACAGATGCCGGAACAGAAAAACTAGACGCAGGTGGAGTAACAACAGAAGGAGCGGGTGAAACATGCGGCGGAACAGGTGAAACCGATGCAACTGGAGTAACAACAGAAGGGGTGGGTGAAACATGCGGCGGAACAAGTGAACCAGATGCAGGTGGTGCAACTGGATTAGATTCAGCAATAGCGGGAATAACAGGTGCAAGAGAGGAAGGAGGATTGGGGGTCTCAAGCACCAAAACATCAGATACATTAGGTGTGGTCGTAAGATGGGAATCCCTATCAGGAGAATCTACAGGAGAAGAAAGACTTGGCTCCTGAGGTTTTTGCTGAGAGTTAGAGTCAATAGAACCATCCTCACCTCCAGTAATATTAAGATGAATTTTAGGAAAAGAAGGAATATCATCAGAAGAAGGGGGGACAACCAAATCAAGAACAGGAAAAACTTTAGTGGAATCAAGAGAAGTGGAATCAACAAATTGACTTTCAAGGCGGAAATCCCAAAATGTTCCAGAGTTTTTAAGCACTCTTTGATGGGAATCTGCCGCCCCTAAAGAAGAGCTTGGACCATAACTCTTAAGATGATACTGATAGGGAGAGGCTTCAAGTGTGACATACCCCCCCTTTAACTGAAAAGAATCTTCAGCAGCTTGTCCATAAACCTGAATAATGGAAATCCCCTGATTATTACCACCATCTCCCGTCAATGCCCCTGGACTTCCAAGAATCTTATAAATATGAACTGTTGTTTTTCCTTCAAGATCACCATTGATTAAAAGCCGGTCAGTTTTTTGCTCTTGCAGAGCTCCGCCTTTATCCAAATATGCATTAAGATAAAGATTCACATCACCGTGCGCTTTATAGACAGTCCCCGATCCTTTTCCGATGAGAAGTGTCTGATAACCATTTGTTTTTTTAGATTTTAATTCTTCAAAAACAAGAGAACTATCCGTAAGATCGACCGATGAAATGAAGGAATAGTCCCCTAAATTAGAACCAGAAGCATCAGAATTTTGCAATTTGTCATATTTTGGTCGCGATAAAATCCACTTTGAACCATTTTTTAAATCTATCTTAGCTGTAGAACTTTCATCAACATATACGCCTCCTACAAGGGAAGAAGCATCAGCCTCAATCTTTACATTGGAACGCTCAACAGCTTTCAGGAGTGAATCACCAGAAACTGTTGAATTTTGTAAGAGTTTAACAGAACTTTCAAATTCGCGGCTATAAATAGCCGTACTTTCTGGAGCCATAAAAGTTGTCTTTGTCAAATAGACAGTCCCTTTTCCAGGTATAATTGTTTTTTTATCATTTAAGACAGCTTCCCAAAAAAAGCGCATGCCATTAAATGCATTTTCTCTCACAAAAATATTGGAATATTTGATATGAGCAGTATTATTATCATTTCCCTCCAAGGCAATACCATGCGCTCTAATGACATTAACGTTTCCCTTCTGGAAATTAAGAGAGCCTTTCCCCTGAAGCATACTAAAAGCAGAAGCTTCACGATGATTATCTGTATTTGTTACCTGTTTTCCCCTCCCAGTAATAGAAACACCATCTAAATTAATTTCTCCATCTCCTCCTGTTTGAACACCAATACCACTGGTAAAATCAATTTTTCCTTCTTTCATATAAATTTTTGCACCATTATGACTCAAAAGACCTATCGCATCAGAAGATGTCTTAATCTCTGTCTTGGTCAAAGAAACAAACGACTCTTTACCCGCAACACTGATCCCCATTCTGGTTGCTTTAATCACCCCATCCTGCATCTCAAAAGCCCCCTTCTCATTAACATCGGCCCCTATCGACACATCATTTAACATGGAATCAAATAGAGCAACGCCTCCCCCATTTGAGGACTTTACAGCTGTTGTCCAAGCGTTTGTTTCTGAATGGCCATGTGCATTCGAAACACCGTTAATGATTATAGCCTCTCCCTCAATGACTGTATCTTCCCCTGATGCCTCTATAGCAGCATCAGAACTTTCACCCATAACTTGATAAGTTTTCTGGGAAATTTCATGCGTTTTACCATCATGACAGCGATAAAATGAGGCACTTTCGTTACATGAATATTGCTTCTTCTCAGAAGAAATCTCACCCGCATCAGTATTGTATACAAAGAAAAAAATAACCGTTGTAAAATGACATAAAGAGAGATGATTTTTAAACATAATTTTCTACAAACTTTCTTCCCCTTCCCTAAAAACAAAAAAAAACGCGTTCTGTTTAATAACTTTGATTACACGTGATAATATAAAATACGTTTTGTATTTTATATATCGACCCGATGCTTTATGTAAAGCCAGAATCCAAAAATATCACAATTTAAAATTGTATTATTTATAAAAACGCGCAAAAATATAGGTAGCAATAAAAATTCTATCTCAAAGCGGTGATTTCAAGAGAATTTAATAAAAATACACGAAAGGAAGAAAAACAGCATAAGAAGCAAAAACTGCAAACCAGAAAGCCTTATCTCGTTTCTAAAAAGAAACAAACTTTCTCATGCAAAAAACATCTTTTTAAAAAACTTATTTAAAAAGTTGCAAAAAAATATAAAGAGCCACAAGCTATGCTTGTGGCTCTTTAAACACCTTACCCCCAGATGATCATCCTAAAAACGATAGCGCAATCCACCAGAAAAACTGATTCCAGAAAAACCACCTTTGCTCAACTTATGCTGATAAACCAAATCACCATGAAGCACAAATTTTTGAGACAAGCGAGCATTAAGACCTAATCCAGCCTCTAGAGAAGAACCAAAAGCCCCTAACTGGAAAGAATCTTTAAAGCGCACAGCTCTTTCTTTGCCAAAATCATGGGAAAAATGAATCTTTCCATAGAAAGAAACATCACGATCTTTTTCAGATGCAGTAAGAGTCTTCATCAAACGACCACCTATACGCACCATCCATTGATCAAGTTTATCCATCTCAATATTAAAATTATCAATATCACGAGCCTCATTAAATTGAAGATGTTGATAAACAACCTGAACCTGTGGATCAAAAACAACACCTTCATATCCTGTGGCAATTTTCTGACCACTCATCAAAGAAGCACTTAAAGGGTTACCCTTCAATGTTGCAGTCTTACCCCGCGCAGTTGTCAGAACATCTCCCTTAAACAGACCATAGGATAAAAGACCATCAACATAGAATCCTACATCATGCTGCATACTGCCATAAACTGTAGCAGTCCATTTATCAAATGTACTTTTTTGGCTTTGTGCAACATCTCGAGGCTGTAGAGAAAGCTTTCCATAAGACCCCATAACCCCAAAGGATATAGCACTGTCAACATCTTCAATTTTTTGTAGCAAAACACCTGTCTCTAGTGCATAGTACCCTAGATCTCCCCCATAACCATATTCAAGCGCAGATAAATCTGAGACATAACGATAACTTCCACCATAGCCACGCAAAAATGAAGCAGGATTTTCACGAATTTCCAACATTCCACTAGGATGAGTTCGCAATGTCTCCAACTGCTTGTTTTGATTGCTGATATCCTTTAAACCAGCGTGGAACAAACTATTTGGCAAAAGCAGATAAGTTGGTACCTGAGGAACAACAGATCTTACACCTCGTCCAGATAAGGAAATATTTTCAATTTTAGAAAGACTATCCGTAAAAGACGACGAAACATCATCACCAGAAGATGCCGGAACAACATCAGCAGAAGACGCTGGAACAATATCCGAAAAAGAAGCACGTGCAGGGGGGGTACGTTCAGAAACCGTAAGAATGTCGTTATCATCAGCAGATTTTTGAACATATTCATTTTCTAAACGAAAATTCCAAAATGCCCCTCCGTTCAAAGCAAATTTTTGTTTAACATGCTCATCCCCTGCTGTAGCACTTGGACCATAAGAACGAAGAACATATTTATAAGGCGCCCCCTCTAAGGCAACATACTGTCCATTCAATTGAAAAGAGTCAGGCAATGCCTCTCCATAAACTTGAATAATTGAAACACTATGCGCTTTTTCGTTTTTTTCTTCTAAGCCTTCTGCAACCCCTTGTATATGTACTATCGTTCTTCCCTTAACGTCACCATGAATGAGAAGCCTATCCGTTACTTGATGATCACTTGTATCATTAGGATTTAAACGTGCATTCAAATGAATCCAAGCGTCACCAAAAGCCTGATAAACAACACCTGTTCCTTTTCCAATATAAAGCGTCTGATAGGTATGAGCAGTGCTGGATTTCGGTTTTTCAAAAGTAATAGAACTATTAGAAAGATTGATCGATGAAATAAATGAAACATCTCTATAATGAGGATTTTGTAATTTTTTATGTTTTGGTTGCAATAAAGCCCACTGTGAATTATTTCTCAAGATAAGGTCGACTTCAGAACTGTTATCAACCTGAGTTTGACCGACAAGTGCAGAAGCATCAGCAAAAACCTTTATAGAAGAGCCATGATCAGCCTTCAGCAATAAATCTCCAAAAATCTTTGTTTCCTTTAAATATAGGGCAGATTTCCTAGATTGACTGCTATAAACAGCTATACTATCTGGAACGATAAAATGCGTCTTTTTTAAATCAACACGTGATGATTTTCCCTCTAACGAACCATCTGATGCTACCTCATCCTCAAAGTGCATACCATAAAATGCATTACCTTTCACTGTGATATTGGAATCTCCAATATCAATCTGAGAACCTTTATTTCCCTGCAATAAAAGCCCATGAGCATCAGTAACATCAACAGCCCCTTTCATAAACTCAACATAACCATCTTTAGATATATGAAAAGCAGCCTGACGATCTGCATCCAGCCCTTGACCATCCTTGCCAGTACGACCTTTTCCGCTAATAGAGACGCCCTTTAAAATAAGATATCCTTTTTCTCCTGCTTTAACCCCAACTCTCCCTAGGCTAATTTTCGTATTCGTTAAATCAACTCTACTTTGAGGTTTTCCTCCAGCAACAGCCCCTACTTTGATTGCATCAATTGATCCACCAGACATTACGATGAATCCACCTTGAGCTTCCACCCCCACTAAAACCCCACTCAACGTGGAATCGCTCAAAACGACGTCCGCCTTTTCTGATACCTTTAGTCCATATTTCCAAAAGTTCTTTTCCGAATTATTCTTTTCATCCCCAATACCCTTAATAGTTATTTTCTTGCCACTAATAAATGTACCACTTTTAGACGCCTCTATGGCTCCATGAACACCATTAACATTTTTATCCATTAGCGAATAAACTTTATTATTAATTTCATGCTCTCCACCATCATCACACTGATAAAATTCTGCATTCTGATCACACGAAGACTGCTTTTTTCCAGAGGAAACTTGAGATGCAGCATTGTGTGCAAAAACATCAACATTGTGTGTAAAAAAAAGAAGTGCTGTTGTAAAAGTACATAAGGAGAAGCGATTTTTAAATAAACTGACCATAATTCCACCATAATCCCCCCTCTTCTTGCCAAGAAATATACACAACGTATTAAAAACTTTACTAAGAGAAAAATATTTAACACGTTTAGGTTATAATACATGGAGATTATTAATATTTTTTGTGTTTTATGTAAATATGGAATTAAAAAATTACTCGAAAATACAATCTAAATCTGTCGCTTTTACAAAGAATTTGCAAAAATATAACTGAACAACGACAGAACAATCACCTTTAAAGTTGTTATTCAAAAGCAGCCTTAATCAGTTGATATGCATTAAAACACCTACTTTAACTGCTGTCTAATCACCCCCAGAACGGGTATAATCAACATCCTTACGATAGATATTATATTGAAACAATGTGCACTCTGTAAGCAGACAAAACATATGCCAAAATTGAGAAACAAGAGTTCACATACGCCTTTTTAGGCAATTTTCATAGAAATACAGCCTAATTTAGAAAGAGGAGGAAAGTGTAAAAATCAAACAGTTCCAATTTTATCTTCTCTTTTTAATTCAACTTTACAATATTCAAAAACATTCAGAGCCATATTTTAAAAAGTGAAGATGACACATGATTTCATCTTTTTATTTATGCATTTAAAGAAAACACACTTTCAAAAAACAATACGTCATTATGTTTCTCATTCACCAATTTTCTCAGATATCTCTTTTCTTTCCCCCCATTTTGCAACAACAGCGGATATAATATAAAGTTCATCGGATATAACGCTCATTGCGTTTACGTAAAATAGAGAAGTATTCTTTTTTCCAACTTTTCATATTGTAAATCCTCTCCTCTTAACACACTTCACAAAAGTCTATAAATCTTTTCTTAAACAAATTTTTATCCGCTTACTCATCCACCTTGTGATATATGCAAATGAATGCTTTTTATGGATTCATCATAAAAGCCTTAAAAATATTTCAGCACCCTAAATTAAAATTATCTTTATAAATAAGTGTGTTATAAATAATATAATTATCACTCTGAAATACGCGTTTTGAAACAATAACGTACAAACTCATTAAATTTCTCAAGAAGAACAAAAGAAGTCCAATCAGAAAGCGTATTAAAGATATACAAAATCACTCTCTTGTAAAAATGAAACGAATAAAGAACGAGAAAAAGCCACAAGCATAACTTGTAGCTTTTTCAAAGATTAATCAAAAACAGGAACAACACTAGAAATGATAACGCAATCCACCTGAAAAACTCGTTCCAGAAAAACCAGCTTTCGTTAGCTTGTGCTGATAAACCAAATCGCCGTAAAGCGCAAATTTTTGAGACAATTGTGCATTAAAACCTAATCCTGTTTCTAATGAAGAACCAAAAGCACCTAGCTGGAAAGCATCTTTAAAATGCACAAATTGTTTTCCTTCAAAACCATGAGCAAGATGAAGTTTGCCATAGAAAGAAATAACTTGAGCCTCATCAGTAGCGACCAGCCTCTTTGTTAAACGCCCCCCAATACGCCCTATCCATTGATGAAGCTTTCCTAAATCAATATCAAAGCCGTCCACATCACGCACCTTATTAAATTGAAGATATTGATAAACAACCTGAACTTGAGGATCAAAAACAAAACCGTCCTCTCCTACCATAAATGTTTTACCAGCAGTCAATGAAGCACTTAAAGGATTTCCCTTTAATGTTGCCGTCTTGCCACGTGCAGTTGTTAGAACATCACCCTTAAAAAACCCATAAGACACAAGACCATCAACGTAAAAACCCGCATCATGCTGCATACCACCGTATGCCGTAACTGACCATTTATCAAATGTACTTTTTTGACTCTGTTCAACATTCAAAGGTTGCAAAGAAAATCTCTCGTAAGCCCCGATAATTCCAAAAGAAGTGGAACCATACGTATTTTCGATTGCTTTTAGCAAAACACCTGCCTCTAGTGCATTATAATCAAACTCGCCGCCATAACCATATTCAAGCGCGGAAAGATTTGAAGTATAACGATGATTGCCGCCATAACCGCTCACAAAAAAGAGAGGCTTTTCACGACTTTCTAATAAGCCCCCAGAAGTAATTCGCAAAGCTTCTAACCGCTTATTTTGATTGTTAACATTCATCAAACCAATATGACGTAAGGCATTAGGCAAAAGGAGATAAGTCGGAACCTGCGGAACAACAGCCTTAACGCCCGGCTTAGGACGAGGATGAGGCTCCGGAGAAGGTTCTGGTCCCGGAATTGGCTTAGGAGCAGGATCTGGTTTAGGTTTAACATCAGAATCTATAGATCTACTTTCAAGACGGAAATCCCAAAAATCTCCGTTCCCTTCAACTAATCTCTGATCCATACTTGCTTTTCCAAACTCAGATTCTGGACCATAACTATAAAGCTTATACTGATAAGGTAATGCGTTTAACGCTACATAACCACCTTCCAACTGAAAAGAATCTTGCTTTGCTTCTCCAGAAACCTGAATAATTGAAATACCTTCAGCATTCCCCCCCTTTCCCGTATATCCTCCTGGACTTCCTGCAACACCATGCACACGGAGCATTGTTTTTCCTGAAACATCACCATGAATTAAAACACGATCAGTCTTTTGATTAACAAGAGCACCGCCCTTATTCAGGTATGTATTAAGAGAAATAGAGGCACCGCCCTGTGCTTTATAAACTTCACCCTTTCCCTTTCCAATACGAAGGGTTTGATAATCATCAACAGAAGAAGATTCATGTCTTTTAAAATTAATAGAGCTCTCACCCATAAGACTCACGAGTGAAATAGAAGAATTATGCGCAGCCTCATTTTGATCTTTTTGCAACGGTTGTTGTAAAATCCATTGAGAACGGCCTCCCAAATAAAGCTCAGCATTAGAATTTTTATCAACGTGTGTGCGACCCTCAAGAGTAGAAGCATCCGCCAAAACTGTTATAGAAGCACCTTCCTCAGCTTTTAATAAAAAATTCCCTGAGTGAAGAGTGCTGTGCACCAACCCCACCACACCAGAAATAATGTTTCTACCATAAATAGCCGCATCGTCTAAAACAGAAAACTCTGTTCTATCCAAATTAACAACTTCTAATCGTGGTGGAGATTTTTCTTCCTCGAATGAAATCTCCTCTTTTTTATCTCTCCCTTCACTCCATGGCTTCTCGCCCCGCAAGTAGATACCATAAGATCCCTTACCCTTTACGGTAACAAAAGAAGACTTAAGATTAATCTCAGTCACATAAAAGCTATTCGATAAATCTTCAGCTGCATCTCTATCTTCGATTTCAGCTTCTGTTTCAGATAGTTCTGATACAACACTAAAAGGCTTGACTGGATTTTCTAATAATATACCATGAGCATCCTCAACATTAATAGTTCCCCCTTTAAACTCAACAAAACCACTTTCATCCATTAAAAAAACCGTGTGATTTTTATCTTTGTATCCCTTTCCAGCAACAGTAACACCATCGAGAATGACCTTTCCCCCTAATACCGCAGAAACGCCGTGACTGTTGGTAAAGCGGAGCTCCCCACCTTCCATCCAGATATCTGCCCCACTATAACTGGAAAGGCTTGCCTTCCCATCACGCGTATTAACTTTTGTATTCTCTAAAATAACCAATGAATTCTCCACGGCTTCAACAGCCCTATCACTCTCCCCTATAATCCCCTCCTTTACCTCAATTATTCCATTATTAGCGAAAAGAGCTAACTTTGTATTTTGAAGCGTCGTTTTTTTCAAAACAATCTTTCCGTCATCTGATACAGCCACACCACGCAAAAAAGATTTATCAGAAACTTCACTGCTAACAGTTACATTCTCTCCATAAACTCTGGTCCCTATCCGTTTTACCGTTATAGCAGTAGGATCTTCAGGATAGTTGGAAACGTTCTTATTTGTAATCCTATAAGATTTATTATCAATTTTAAGATCTGTCCCGCAATTATCGCATATATAATACAACCCATTATAGTAATAAAACCCACGCTTTATACCTCTTTCATCAAAGTCTGCATCTTTAACAGAGTTATCTATATGACCATTATTCGATCCCTCCATTCCACTCAACTCATGATAATCACTTCCCCCACGAATACCCTCATCGTTATTGCCAACATGGTTCACACGAATATAATGATTATTCTGCCCACTCTCTCCACTAAGGGGAGGCTTATACGCATTACTTCCATTAAGATGAGGACCAGAAGTAACACTAATACTGTTGAGCGGAATAACACTTATAGTATAAGCTATACCGTTCCCCTCTGCAGCCGCATAAACTTCTCTTCCACTTTGGAGAAAAGAGAGGATAGCAGTTGTACAAGCACATAAACATACATGATTTCTAAAAACTTTAATCATAGTTCCCTCGAAACTTTCCTTCCCCTCTCATTAAAAATAAAAGCACCTGCAAAACACCCCATTGCACACCTCAAAACACGAAAAGTGTAACAAAAAGAATATGCCTCATGCTCATCTGAACTGTGCAATGAATTATCCCAATAAATTTGGCAAAAGCTCTACGCCAAAACCACCTATAAGAGAATAGTTACAAAACACACCTTATGAGTGTATAATGCATTCTGTATTTCCTGTAAAGAAAAAATAAAACCAGTGCGTGCAATTAATTAAAAACACAATCAAAACTTGTGAACTTAAAAAATTAATCCACAAGGAGATGAATGAAAAAATAATTTAAATCCGTGAAAAACAAACTCTCAAAAATGAGCTTTAGAAAGCATCAATATGGTACCTTAATGAAGTATTGTTTATTGCCTCACGCTTTTGTTTATCACGTTCTTTAATGAAGTCACATCCCTCACGCAAAACAGAACACCATTGCTTTGCATATTCACGCGCTTGTTTTAAAGAGATATCTCTCAACGCTCCCAATCCCATTTCACGGCGCAGCCCGTGAAGGGTATAACAATAAAACCATTAAGTCGCCCCATCTTTATGCTTATGAAGAAGCAACCCAACACCATCACACACTTTGCCAGCTCGTGGGTGTTACGACAAACCCTTAACTTTTGAAACAATGCATTATAGGCACTTTTAGTCTTTTTTTGTACAATTTATATCCACATATTAATTTCGCTTGTAACGTGCAAACGAATGGTTTTGATTGATTCAACATAGAGAGATTTGAAATGAGAAAATCTTACGATATTCAAGACTCTCATTCAACATGCAAAATAATTAGATTATATATATAAATCAATATATTACCTAAAAAACAATGTAACGCATGGCATCCCCCCTGCACTCTTTAAAAGCCCATAAAAGTAAGTCTCTCGATTGCACCATCAACAGCAAAAATTTTAAGAAAATTCACTTTAGTATAGAAAAACGCTCTCATACGTAAAATAAACTATGTTTTTTGGTTCACATCAAGAAGATGAGAAGCTTTTAAGAACAACACAAGTTGTTATAAAGAAAAAAGGCAGCACATTGTGCTGCCTTTTCTAATAAGGTACATAGTGTACCTTATATTAAAACTGATACCGTACTCCTCCGGAAAAACTTGTTCCCGAAAAACCAGCCTTATTAAGCTTATGTTGATAGAGAATATCAGCATGCAGAGAAAACTGTGGCAACAATTTGGCATTAAAACCTAATCCAGCCTCTAGAGAAGAACCAAAAGCCCCTAACTTGAAAGCATCATTGAAATGCACAGACTGTTTTCCTTCAAAACCATGAGCAAGATAAAGCTTACCATAGAAAGCAATAGCATTCACGCCTTCAGAACCTGTAGGAATCTTAGTTAAGCGTCCACCAACACGTGCTACCCACTGATTAAGGTTACCCATTTCAATATCAAAATTGTCAATATCACGGGCTTTATTAAACTGGAGATGTTGATACACAACCTGAACCTGCGGATCAAAGACAACCCCCTTATATCCTGTCATAATTGTCTGACCACCAGCTAAAGAAACACTCAAAGGATTACCTTTTAATGTTGCTGTTTTACCCCGTGCAAGGGTGAGAACATCACCTTTGAACAGACCATAGGATAAAAGACCGTCGACATAGAAGCCAACATTATGCTGCATGCTACCATATACCGTAGCAGTCCATTTATCAAATGCACTCTTCTGACTTTGCTCAACATTCAAAGGCTGCAGAGAAAGTTTTCCATAAGTTCCCATAACGCCAAAGGATATAGCACTGTCGGTATTTTCAATAGTTTGCAGCAGAACACCTGCCTCTACACCATTATAACTAAGATCGCCGTCATAACCATATTCAAGAGCAGAAAGATCTGAAGCATAACGGTAACTTCCACCATAGCCGCGTAAATATAAAGCAGGATTTTCACGAACCTCTACCATTCCTGTAGAAGTCATCCGCAACGTCTCCAACTGCTTATTTTGATTGCTAATATCCATCAAACCAGCATGGAATACGCTATTAGGCAAGCTGAGATAAGTTGGAACCTGTGGAACAACAGACCTTACAAATTGTTCAGGAAGGGCAGCAGATCCAACAGACTTAACATACTGATTTTCTAGACGGAAATTCCAAAATTCTCCACCATCCTTAACAAATTTCTGTTGCACATGCTCCTGCTTCGAAGTCGCTTCTGGAGCATAAGCACGAAGAGTATATTTGTAAGGTGAGTTTCTCAGCGCAACATAATTGCCATCGAGTTGGAAAGAATCTTTCTTCGCTTGACCATAGACCTGAATAATTGAAACACTATGAGCAATCTTGGCATTCGCTTTACCATCTCCTACATTGCCCGCATCACCTCGTACATGTATTTTTGTTTTTCCAGAAACATCACCATGAATGACAAGCCGATCAGTAACTTGCTGATCACTCGGATCACGAGGATTTAAACGTGCATTGAGATGAATTACAGCATCACCCTGTGCCGCATAAACTGTTCCTTTCCCATTTCCAATATGGAGAGTCTGATATTTTCCTTCAGATTCCGAAGGTGCAAAATTAATAGCACTATTTACAAGACTTACAGAAGAAATGCATGAATCCACACATCCTAAATCTGAAGTACCTAAATTCTTCTGCGTACTTCTTTTTAGAATCCACTGTGAACTATTAGCCAAGTCTAATTTTGCATAAGAACTTTTATCAACGCGAACATCACCTTTAGCAATAGAACTATCAACCGATACCGATATATTCGAACCATTCTCGGCTCTTAATAACAAGTCACCAGCAAGAGTTGTCTTATTTTCTAATGAAACATGACCACCAGAATTATTACCATAGATCGCTATACCATTTGCAACTTCAAAACCAGTTTTCTTCAACGAAACTGTCCCTGTTATGCCTATAGGTGTTTTCTCCTGTTTGGATACAGCGCTCCGCTTAGCAACAATTGCTTTCTCAGTTTCTAAATCCTTACTTCGATTTTGTTGACTCGCTTCTTTCTGTATTAGTCCATCAAAATATATGCCATAGACTCCGTCACCTTCCACCCTAACAGTTGAAGACTCGATATTTGCATGATTCATAGTAGGACGAACCTCAGAAGATCTCCTTCTCCTAGAAGAGCCGGTCTCAACCACTTTATCATCAGACTTCATAATCCACAAAGCATGAGCATCAGTCACAATACTCCCATTCTTAAAATCAACAGAAGCATTATCACTCAACAGCAAAGCTGCACGCCCAAAATTATCTGCAGAATCTAACTTACCTTGTCCTTTTTTCGCAGTAATATTAACTTTGTCTAACTCAACGCTTCCCCCAGCTTCTGACCTCACAGCCACTCCCTTTTCCAAAGTAATAGCCCCAGAGTCCATAGACACCTTACCAGCCTGACTTACCAAACCAGCCACAGCCAAATCCCCCGTCACGTTAATTCTCGTATCCTTTAAATTAACAGATGATCCAGAACCCGCCAAAGCGCCTACATAATGCGCATTAACTGATCCACCAGTCATCATAACCTTTCCACCATTTTGAGCTTCAAGCCCAATTACAGAAGATGTAATTGTTGAGTTTTTTTCCAAAACAACTTTTGCATTGTCTTCTGCAAGAACAGCACTCACAGCCTGTAATTTAGTAAGATCAACATTGCTTTCGTTATCATTCCCCCCCATAATTGTAGCATTCTCTAACTTAATAACTGTATTTTCATTCTGTGCATGCATAGAATGTTGAGTTTTATTCTTTGCTTTCAGTGTAAGATTTGTCACTGTATGTGATTTACCATCACTACACGAATAAGGAGTTTGCGCCCCCTTCTTACCATTATCCTGTGTGGCATCACATGTAGAAGAAACCGTTTCCTTACCAGAATTATTAAGCAAAAGAACACGTCCAACAGCTCCACTAGAAGATGCAACAGGTGTTACAGAAATCTCAGAAGAAGGCTTTATGGAAGCAGTTGAATTTAGACTAGAAGATACAACAGATTTTACAGAAATCTCAGAAGAAGGCTTTATGGAAGCAGTTGAATTTAGACTAGAAGATGCAACAGGTGTTACAGAAACCTCAGAAGAAGGCTTTATAGAAGCTGCTGATTTTATAGATGGAATCTTATTCGATATAGTGTGGACAGATGATACAGAAATCCCATCTGTCGATATCACAGAAATCCTACCTCGATCAGATCTCGCAACTGAATCAGCTCCTGAAGGCATTAAATTTAACGAACTTCTACCTCTAGATGAAAGAGATGAATTGGATGAAACAGTATATACGCTATGCTGAGATTCCCCAGTCCCCCTCGGATTAGTAGATGCGCCCCCCTCAGATACAGTAGAAGCAACAGGAGACGTAGTAGGAGAAGGAGTGGATACTACTTCAGATGTTCTAGCACTCGCCTGATCAGTAGATTCCCTCCTCTCAGATACAGTAGAAGCAACAGGAGACGTAGTAGGAGAAGGAACAGACGTTACAGCTTCGGATGTTCCCTCCACCCCCTCCTGATCAGTAGATGCGTCCCCCTCAGATACAGTAGGAGTACTAGGAATAGAAGGCAGTTCCGACTCCAGGTTAGAATTATTAGAATTACTAGACCCAACGGTAGATTTAACAGAAGATAAAGTCTCAGTAGAAGACTCGGGTGTAACCTGCAAAATACGTCCAACGGGTAAAGCGGCATTTACACTTTCAGTTTCCTCAGACTCCTCACCCGCAGCCTCAACGACAGAATTAAATGAAGCATCATCCTCACCATCTTTGACCGTGATTACACGAGTTTCTTCACGTTGAGGAGGTGAACTATACATAACGATAGACCTATACGGATAACCATAAAGATAAGACGCAACAAAATCTGCATTTTCTAAACGGAAATCCCAAAACTCCGAATTCTCTCTCTGTAATTGATTCTGTAATTGAGTATCAAAATATTTTACCGTCTTAGACGCATTTGGACCATAAACATGAAGAGTATATTGGTAAGGGTAACCATCTAACGTAACATATTCACCATTTAACTGAAAAGAATCTTCTTGTGCTTTTCCATAAACCTGAATGAGTGAAACACTGGAGGGCGCACCTTTATCTCCAACACTTTCTGAACCAGTATTTTCTGAAACGGTATTTCCTGGAACAGCATTGATATGCAATATAGTTTTTCCAGAAACATTACCATGAATTAAAAGCCTATCAGATACCTGGCTGCTGTTACCGCTAGCGTATTTTTCCCCCAGACGCACATTAAAATGAATCCAAGCGTTATCGGCATTGTAAACCACCCCCTCTCCATCTCCGATACGAAGAGTACGATAATTTCCACTATCATTTGCCGAAGAGATAAATTTAAGAGTACTATTTTTGAGATCAAGAGATGAAATACATACATCTACGCACCCATCCTTTCTTTCACTCTTTTTACTTTTTGTTAAACGCCACTCAGAATCTTTAGATAAGAAAAACTTCGCATGAGCTTGATCTTTAATAGAAACGTCACCTGCAATTACCGAGTCATGTGCAAAAACTGAAAGATGAGCAGAAGATGTAGCTTTCAACAACAGATCACCAGAAATTTCTGATTTCCCTGTTAAAAAAACAGAGCCTTTCAAACCACGATCTTCAATGGCCACACCCTCTGGAACTTTGAAAGAAGCATTATCCAAAACAACCACACGCCCCCTGTCTTTAGCATCACTGCTTTGATCAGCAACTACTTTAGTATCACCTTTTTCAAAATCTATTCCAACCCCATCACTACCTTTTACTTCAATAGTTGAAGATTTAATACCAGCGACTACCCTAAAAGTCCCCACATTCTCATGACCTACAATATGCCCCATAGTGGTTATAAATTTATTTGTAGCTTCATCATAAGCATCATGAGCTCCATAAACTTCACTATGTGCATTCCGTGTTTCAGCAATTTCTTCCATGGTGTATAAGTCATACCCACTACTATCAATAGGGATATTCAAAACATTTTGAAGAAGATATTCATTGGAAATCTTTTTACTTAAACTTTCATTAGCCTCAACCATAGGAGAATCGCCAATCCAAAAGCCAACAACATTAAGGACACTAAGTTTTCCATGATTAAAAGCAACAAAACCATCATGTGACGTAAAAACACTAGTAACATACCCCTCATCGTCTTCGTCGTCAGCTTCTTCTGCCTCTTTAATTGTAACCTCAACACTATCCAGTTTAACAGATGCTGCACTTTCAGACACAACCCCTGCATAGCCTCTTGGAAAAGTAAGCGTTTTAGATTTCATTGTTACCCCAGCCCCAGCCATACCGTATAGAGCTGTTGTATTTACAGCAACATCCGTATCACCCAAAAAAACAGATGAGTTATTATCAGCCCAAACACCTATACTAGCTTCAGTAATGTCGCCATCTTTCATATTAATCACTGCCCCCCTGTCTGCCTCAAGCCCAGTTATAAAAGAGTGAATACGAGAGTTAACCAATTCAACACTCGCACCATCTACTGCATATACAGCATCTCCAACGCCTTCTTCCTTATCCTCATCATCATACTCCTGTTCATTTTCTAAACCCTGTATAGATGCATTATGGATTTTAACACGCGCTTTACTCCCTGTTGCAGACACACCATTATCACCAGATGTTGTTATAGTAATCTGACCTCCTTGCATCGTAAATGTTTTATTATCACAATGAATAGGGGAACGTTTAATAGAGGAATCTTGTGCACCAGCACTTCCTGCATCAGTATTGCTATCATAATTAGAATCACAACTAGATTGAGGTGATCCCACTGGAGTTAGAGAAGAATCAATAGTGCCCCCAACACCACTCACCGCCATAGAAACACCAACACCTTGTAAAAGGAAGAACGCACTTGTTGTCAGTGCGTACAAACGTGTACGCTTTTTAAATACATTGATCATATGTCAAACTTTCTAAATAATGTTGCAAAAACACTAGAATTAAGTGAAAATGAGGTAAGTGAACGATTTGTAACATATGTAAGTCAACTTTACAACATAGTGTTATTTATTTGCGCTTCATTTTGTGCATAAAAATACCAAAGTTAAGTTTTTAAGTGCGCAAACCTTTGTAATATTAGATAAAAGGATAAAATCACGATGATAAAATATATGAAATGGATGACTTCTGTTTTACTGGTTGCAATCAGCTTTGCAACGGTTTTATGGACTCATACGAGTATTGCAAATACGAGTACCCAGACAAATGTAACGATTAATCATGTTTCAGGCACGACTTCTGTTCCCGCTTCTCCGCAAAAGGTTGTTGTGTTTGATCTTGCTTCGCTAGATAATATGAATCGCCTTGGTATCAAAGCCGTTATCGGCCTTCCTGAAGGAAAAAAACCTTCCTATCTGCAACAATTTAATGATGAAAAATATGAAAGAATCGGTACCGTTTTTGAACCAGATTATGAAAAAATTGCCACTCTTCAACCCGATTTGATTATTATTTCCTCCAGAACTCAAGCAAAATATAAAGATTTATCCAAAATAGCTCCAACAATTGATCTAACCGTAGAAAACGAAAATTCTCTTGAAGATATTAAACGAAATGTGTCTATCCTTGGAAAAATTTTTGGTAAAACACAAGAAGCAGAAAAGGAAATTGCAAAAATCAATGAAGCTTTTGCTGAAGTCCGTAAAAATACCCAAGGAAAAGGCACTGGGCTTATACTCATGACCTCTGGTGGAAAAATCAGTGCTTTCGGACCAAAATCACGTTTCGATATTTTTCACTCCGCTTTTGGAATTGCCCCTGCAACCGATAAACTTACCGTGCAAAAACATGGACAACTCATTTCTCCTGAATTCATTCTTGAAACCAATCCTGATTGGTTGTTAGTGATTGATCGCGATGCAGCCATTGGACGGGAAGGACAATCCGCAGCACAATTGCTTAACAATGAGCTTGTTCACCGCACAACAGCGAGCAAACAAAACCAAATTATTTATTTGGACTCTTGGAGCTGGTATCGTGCAAATGGTGGTTTAACGGCACTCATTGAAACCGCACAGCAGATCAATGAAGCCTTTACAAAGAGCAAATAAGCGCACGAAAGAGCTTGCTTGCTATATAAATAAAATTTAAAAGCAGAGGTTGTTTATTAAGCAGTCTTTGCTTTTTGTAGATTTTGTTAGAAAATGATTTAACGTGAAGAATTACTGGATAACCATAACACTTCTAATTTTCCTGTCTATCCTCAGCATTTTTGTTGGTTATTCTGATGTCACACCTTCTAACCTTTTCGCAGCCGATCCCCATGCGTGGCTTATTTTTTGGCAAACGCGTCTTCCTCGTACCATTGCAATCCTTTTAGTAGGCGCAGCACTTGCACTTTCAGGTATGATTATGCAACTATTGACACGCAATCGCTTTGTCGAGCCATCAACCACGGGAACCATTGAATCTGCTTCCCTTGGCATTCTTTTTATTATGATTTTTTTACCCGATATCCCTGTTTTAGGAAAAATGGTCGTTGCGACAATTTTTGCCATGGCAGGCACTTTACTTTTTATGTTTTTATTGCGACGCATTCCTCTAAAATCTGCTCTCATTGTCCCCCTTACAGGGATTATGCTAAGCTATATTATTGGCTCTTTAACCAATGCCATTGCAGATTATGAAATGTTACTTCCTTCTCTTCAAGCTTACTTATTTGGCAGTTTTGCGATGGTTCTTGAAGGAAAATATGAACTCTTATGGTTATCCCTTCCCCTTTGTATTCTGGCCTATTGTACTGCTGATCGCTTTACGGTTGCAAGTTTGGGAGAAGATTTAACCAATAACCTTGGATTGAATTATCGTGTTGTCATGTTTTTTGGTCTTTTTATTGTCGCCTCAATCACTGCTGTTGTTGTCTGTACCATTGGCCGTATTCCTTTTGTTGGATTGATTATTCCAAATATTGTTTCAAGTTTCATGGGAGATAATATGCGCTATACCGCTCCTTGGGTGGCCATCAGCGGTGCAGGATTGGTCTTGATTTGTGATCTTTTAGGACGAATCATTCATCCCTCTCTTGAAATTCCCATCAGCACCATAATGGGTGTAATCGGTAGTTTTATTTTTATGATACTGCTTTTACGCTGGAGAAAGCGTCTTGGATAAAAGAAGAAAAACAATATGTGTACTAACAACACTTATCATCATAGCATGCATTGTCATTAGTCTTTACATGACGTGGAATATCAATATTTATACATGGAAATTTCGTCTTACAAAACTTTCCTCTCTACTTCTTATTGCCTATGCAATAAGCGTCTCTACGGTTTTATTTCAAACAATCGTTAATAACCGTCTTCTTACCCCTTCAATTATGGGATTTGATCAGCTTTATATTTTAATAAAGACTGCCCTAATGTATTTTGTAGGCTCTCTTTCTTTGCCCTTTTTGAATGAAGAAGGACAGCTCGTTCTTGAAGCACTCATTCTTATTCTTTTTTCAATAAGCCTTTTTCGCTGGCTCTTTTCAGGAAGCCTAAAAGGGCTTCATTTGACGCTTTTAATCGGTGTTGTTTTAGGCGGCTTTTTTTTCAGTTTACGGATGTTTATGCAATTGCAACTCAATCCAGACCAAATGATGAATTTAACGGATATTATGTTTGCAAATTTTAATAAATTCAATACACCATTAATAAGCTTTGCCACAATCATTGTCTTCATTGTGAGTCTGATTGGATGGCATTCCCGTCATCTTCTTGATATTTTGGCTTTAGGACGTGAAAATGCTCTTAATCTTGGCGTTAATTACCACAAAAGTGCAACAGCTATCCTTATTTTTGTTTCCATTCTCGTATCCATTTCCACTGCATTGGTAGGCCCCGTCACCTTTTTTGGACTGTTAGTTGCCAACCTTTCCTATGAACTTTCTCCTCAAGCAAAACACAGTGTTGTTGTCCCTATTGCAATATTATTGGCTATTATTTGTTTGGTGGGGGGACAATTTATTTTAGAACAAATTTTTCATATGGCAGGGCGTTTAAGTTTTATCATTGAGTTTTGTGGGGGAATTGTTTTCTTAATGTTACTGATGAAGGGAAAACTAAAATGATTGAAATCAATCATCTTTCCAAGGCTTACGGAGCACGATTGATTATCGATAATTTATGCCTTCATCTTCCAAAAGGGGGGATTATTTCTCTTATTGGACCCAATGGTTCCGGAAAATCAACTCTTTTAATGCTGATAAGACGTCTTTTGCCACACCATAATGGTACAATTCATATCGACGGCTTTGATATTGATAAAATGCCCCACGATATTTTGGCTCAAAAACTCTCAATTCTACGTCAAGAAAATCCTTTGTCTTTTCGTTTAACCGTGTACGATTTAGTAAGTTTCGGACGCTATCCTTATTCAAAAGGCTGGTATACACATGAAGATAAACAATTTATCGACAGTGCGCTACGCTATCTCGGCTTACAAGATTTAAAAGACCGTTTTTTAGATGAGCTTTCTGGAGGTCAGCGTCAACGCGCTTTTATAGCCATGGTTCTCTGTCAAGATACCGATTATCTTCTGTTAGATGAACCATTAAACAATCTGGATATGAAACATGCCGTTTCCATGATGAAGCAGCTACGCCGCACTGCCGATGAACTGAAAAAAACCATTCTTATTGTTATGCACGATATTAATTTTGCCTCATCTTACTCAGATATGATTGTTGCATTGAAAAATGGGAAAGCGGCCTATTGTGGGACTCCAAAAGAAATTATGCAACCAGAAATTCTTAAAGACATTTACGATGTCGATATTCAAATCAAAACAATTAATGACATCCCTATCGCTCTTTATTATCGATAATCATAAATATTTTTTGCGCTTACATGCATTATAGAATCTGCTAGGGATAGTAAAATTGGCTTATTGGGGAATAGTTTAATGGTAGAACAGCGGACTTTGACTTCATCAATCTTGGTTCTAATCCAAGTTCCCCAGCCCGTATTTTATGATTGTAGCTTGTCATCGGGTTTTGTATAATTTGAAAGCAGATTTTGCATCAATTTATTTTTTTCAAAGGATCTGCAAAAACTTTCAAAGGTCATTTAAAATCCCTTTAATGCATATTTTTCTTTTCCTCTAAAAATCGCAATTTGAGATGATAAGCTCTTGAGCTGGAGGTGGATTCTTTGAACCACATGTATAAGATTATGTGCCAACCCCTTTTATCTTAAATTGGCTAAAGATTTTTCGGATCTGAGGCACATCATTGACTTTCCCTTTAATTGCACAAGCAAAGCAAACATCGTCTGGTAATCCTCTCGCTTAAACAAATCCTTTCCATAGTAATACACGTATATCTAGCTCTGTTTATGGCAATGCCAAGGTTTCCCATCATGCCAAGGTCTGGGGTAAAGCCCTATGGCAATGCAAAATTAAACAGTAAAAGTAAGTGTTATTTCCCCCCAAATGTGAGATTTATGAAAACGAATAATATTATCAAGATTACAGATACAAACAAATAAATGACAGGCAAGGAACGCCTTATTTAATAGATATAAACCTATCTCTAAAGAGAGAATCCATAAAAGAAAGCCGTGCCAATTGATATGACACGGCTTTCAGATATTGATTATAAGATTCAAATGAACCATCCACAATGGAGTAATCAATACATATATACAAAACGTATCATATTGCAAGCGCTCTATTAAAGATATGAAAACTTATCAAAAGAAACGTAAATGACAGCTATGATTTTGATATCATTCATTAGCATTATAGAGCCTATAAACGCTTGCTAACTTTATCAATCCAATCAAAAGAAAATGCATCTTAAATGAATGTCTTCTCAATAAGGTTTTCATAAGCATTTTTTCATTTTGCACTCAAATGTAACTTCTTTGCAAATTAACCAGCTCAAATTTGAGTTGGCAAAATCAACCAATCCAATTTTGGAGGCGTTATCTTTAGAAGAGCCATCTTTAAACATTATAGCTTTTGACTCAAAATTGAGTAAAATCCCATACCTTAGATGTTACAATGGTTTTGAATTTTGCTGCCTCATTTTTTTTCAATAGGTGCCCCCAAAATTTTGGGAGAACTCATTTGGTTTCGTATTTTTAAACTGTAACTTTTAAAACGTTTTTTCTCACTTTCTTGCATTATATCATTGAAATGCTTTCAATTTCATAAGACATAAAATTGTGATTTTCATTCTATATTGTGATGATAGTATCTATATAATGCCTGCCTATCATTTACTAACTTTTTAGTAAGCGTTTTAAAAAACGATCTTATCTTTAAATCCTTTTGTGCAATCTTTATGAACTCAATCTATAAGCTTATGATCGTTTCAAACGATTATTCCTTTTAAGATTGCACTCAAATAAAGAGCAAAACACATCCCATTCTTAAACGTATGCAATTTATGTTATCGATAATTCCAAACGACTGAAATTTAAAACAATGTGATTTGTGCTGTGTGACGTATCATAAAATTTATGACCTGTTATGAATGATAACCGCTTTTCATTTGAATGCACCCATGCGTTATAATATTTGCATCATGATTTGCTTTTTA
Source organism: Bartonella sp. TT110JLCBS (assembly GCF_042193405.1). NCBI lineage: Bacteria > Pseudomonadati > Pseudomonadota > Alphaproteobacteria > Hyphomicrobiales > Bartonellaceae > Bartonella > Bartonella sp. TT110JLCBS. Next base: position 1,370 of record NZ_JBHILT010000012.1, on the reverse strand, counting down.
TGGTCTATACATCCATGGCAATCTTATATAAAAAATGATCAATTCAAACATGCATAAAAGTATGGATTCTTAAGTGGATTCATATAAAATAACTGCACTTAATATATTGATATTATTAGTTTTTATGTACAATGTCTTTTTAACTTCAAAAGATATCAATTTCCTTGTAAAAAATATTCCTCCCATTCCAACAAAAGACTCCACATAAGGCGATAAGGGATAGCTTCTATGATTTTACAAGTACTGATCGCTGGCCATGCAATAACGCCGACTGATGTCCAAGCCAATTAGACCGCCTGTGGAAACAGGCAGGTTGTGGGGCTGAATATAGTGGAACAGCACCGAACGGATAAGCCACGCGTCGTAAGTAAGCCTCTTAGCGTGCATAGCTTATAGGTTTTGGAAACAGACAATTATTATAATTCAGATATTATAATTCAGACGATTAAAGATCGGATCTCAGGCTTTTTAATCCAGTGGACAAACACGAATAATGTGTCCGTCCGGATCTTTGATTAGAAAGGTACGTCCAAATACATCAGTATACGGTTCCTTCAAAACATTTATCTCAACAGTGGTTTGCTCTTTCCATTCCGCATAGAGCTTATCTACGTCCTCTCCAGTAGGCAACATAATGCCGATTTCTGAAAAACGAGGCACATTTTCCTCAGGCGTATCGCCCCCAGACCAGAGAGCAAAGAGAGCATCCCCCGAAGAAGCAAATGCAACATAGCGTGGCGAGGTAAACACAGGTTCTTTCTTGAAGATGAGTTTGTAAAAAGCTGTAGAATACTCTATGTTTGAGACATATACCAACTGTAGGTTTGGGGTAACAGGATAAGTGGAAATATTACTCATTAATTCTCTATGATTTAGGAACAACTGCCTGACAGGCTATACCTATATAGAGGGGTATTTCAACAAGAGTTTGTGATGCTTCCATTCGCGGTGTGCTTTATTTATGTGTTTTTACTCGCTTATTGCTATATGCTAAAATATCGAGGACGCCCCTACTGGGATTATAATGATATCCCTATCGCTCTTTATTATTGATAATCTAAAGATTTTTTGCACTTGCCTACACTATAGAATCTGCTAGAAATGGTAAAATTGGCTTATTGGGGAATAGTTTAATGGTAGAACAGCGGACTCTGACTCCGTCAATCTTGGTTCGAATCCAAGTTCCCCAGCCAGTGTAGTTGTAGCTTGCCAGCAGGTTTTGTATATGTAGCTTGCCAGCATGTAGCTTGCCAGCAGGTTTTGTATAATTTGCCACTAGGTTTTGTACCAATTTATTTTTTTTCAAAGAGTTTTTAAGGGGTTCTCAAAGGGTCTTCAAAGACCTTTCAAAGATCATTTAAAGCCTCTTT
>NZ_JBHILT010000110.1:0-1214 GCF_042193405.1 Bartonella sp. TT110JLCBS | reverse complement strand
GGAGCGGCACGTGAAGTAGCAAAACTTGTCTGGGCACTAAAAGAGGATGCGCAGAATGGCACTTTCTTTCCGGTTTATATTTTACAAGATGGCGTTTTGATTGATCAAAAATCGCCCTCACTCCTTGAACCGGCCATGCAAGCCATTGCGACGTACGACCGCGCCCATGGGCATTATATCGTGGGGGGATGCCGAGTAAGTGCATTGGGAGCAAATAACGGTTGCCAAGTCTTTAGTATTCAAGAAGGAGAAGCTAATATCAATGGTTTCAAACGCAAACGCTTAGCGGCTTTGCGCCATGAAGAGCCAGAGGATTTTTCGACAAGCGTTGTTCCAAGCGAAACGCATATTTTTGCGCCTTCAAAAGGGAAAACAAGTTTTACCTTTAAACCCTATTATTTTCCTATTGCTGATATTCAGTCTCTTTTATTGACAAAAGAAAAAACCGTTAACGTCACCCGTGGTGCTGTTGCCGCTGGGCGTGATGGGGTTCCTGATAAAAGCATCACCTCTTTTATCAAAATCGTTCAAGGAAGCAAGGAATTTAAAGAAGGCACAGATTTTAAAAAAACCGGAGACACCATTGATTGGGCACCGGTGGGAGACGAACCTTTAGCAGGGAGCAGCTATAAGGTGACTTATCGCTATCGTGCAAAAATCACGGCTGATAAGGTAACAGCGCAGGAAATTACAGTCTCAGGTGGGGCGGAGGGTGGTGATATCATTGTCAGTTACACTTACAAACTCCCCCGCATTGACCGTATTGGTCTCAACACAGGGGGAAATGTCGTCTATATCAAAGGGATTTCTTCAGACCAACCCATGGCACCCAGTGTCCCTGATGAGGTGCTCTCTCTTGCCACCATTACCAACAATTGGCTTGAAACGCCGGTTGTGGTCAATGATGGCACACGGGTTGCCCCCTATGATGAAATGTGGCGCTATTTTCAACGGGTGCTTTCGCTTGATCGATTGATGCAATTAGAGCGTATTAAAAGCAATGTTGACTCTAAAGAACCCGTTGCCAAAAAGGGCATGTTTGCAGACCCTTTTCTTGATGATAGTTACAGAGATGAAGGCTTTCAACAAACAGGGGCTGTAGGCAACGGCATTTTACAGCTTGCCATTGACCCAACATTCTATACTGCTCCTTTAAAAGCGCCTGTCACGCTTGACTGGACAAATGAAGTGATTATTGCGCAAGAGTTGACAAC
>NZ_JBHILT010000109.1:0-1248 GCF_042193405.1 Bartonella sp. TT110JLCBS | reverse complement strand
TATGTTCAAAATAATAATAATGACAACAAATATCAGGATGTATATAACAATAAAAAAGAGTCATATTAAAATGAAGTTGATCATTCTTGTGATTTTGATTGCAAACATTTTATCGGCTTGTGCTTTAGCACCAAAGCTAAAACAGCCAAATGATAGGAATCGGGTGCCTATTAATAAAACAATCCCTGCCGAAATTAAGCGAGGAGACAGATGAAAAAGATATTTATTATAACAGGAATGATTACCCTTTTGGGAATGCTGAATCTAGCTCCAGCAAATGCAGATGTAAGCGTATCTTTCGAACCCTCATCACCTAAGAATCCAACTGTAAACTCACAACCTACTCCATCAGCAGAATATCTGGAACTTATTAATCTATTAAAAAAAGGGGAAATTATTGAGCTCTTAAAAAAACAGCTTGAGTTGAAAAAAGAACAAATTTCGCAAACAGAAAAAACCTATCAAGCTATAACAAATAGTCAGAAAACTGGACCTCAGAAAATAGACTTTTCTAGTTTTTTTCTCAAAGAGCCTGAATCGCTCTATAAGAAAGATAAGCTTTCAAGGGAATCATATCAAAAGGTATTAGAGGACGAAAACAAAATTTCTGGGACTTTTGATCAAATGGGCAAAAATCTTTTTGCACGTTTACAATTTTTCTCGGTGCTAGATAAAGCTATAACTTTGAAAACTTTTGAAAACGTAGAAAATCGTTTTAAATACCTCGAACATCTATTTGATGAACTTCAAACAAAAGAAAACCTGAAAGATATTGCAGATCTTCAAGCACATATCGATGGTTCATTAGCCATGATCCACAATGAATCTATAAAGATGCAAATGATAACGCATTTACGTAAAGCTGAGCAATCACTTATCAAAAAGAAAAGACGCGAACTTGATATGAAATTTTTTAACCATAAAACAAAAGGGATGCCTACCATACGATAAAAACAAAAGCCACTGTAGAAGGTTCAGTACTATCCGAACAATTCAGAGAGGCAGAAAGCTTTTATCAAAGTCAAGATATCGTAATGAGAATACTTAGGTAATGTATAAATGAAAATGAAGCGTTTAGCATATATCTATGTTTTAAGGTGATAAAAAGTTGAAAATTTGTTAAAGAGGAATTCCATGAACTTTACAGTGTTCACGCAACTTTTTAGTAAAGTTGATCAGATAACAAAAACATATGTCACGGATATTTCCTCAAAAACAATAGCTACAATTACACCCTTTGTATCAATC
>NZ_JBHILT010000108.1:0-1253 GCF_042193405.1 Bartonella sp. TT110JLCBS | reverse complement strand
GTTATTCGAGGGCTGAGAGTGCGTGATAATTAAGCGTATTATCTGTATTCGTTGTGACTTAAATAAGTGATGCTTGGAAAATGGTCAATCTTCTACACTAAGGTTATTTTAACCCTAGCAGTTTTCTGATTTACAGTTTTTACTCAGAGTATAATCGTTCATGTTTTACAGAATTCATGAGTGATCGGTATTGAGGATCTATCTTAAGATATTCAACTACAGTTTTTTCTATTTTAAACTGAGTAATTTTGCATCAATCGTCGTTTGAGCTTAGATGGCAATTTCATTCTAGCGTTTGGTGTTAGAAAGATTTTAAGCGTAGTGAGGCTGTAAATACTTGTCTTAATTGTCTTTGTTGACAGTATGCCGCTTGCGATAGGCAATAAATCATAGACACATTTTGAATCCGTAGAATGCACGTACATTAACAATGGCAGACATTTTCAGTGGTAGTATTGCCAATGATAGAGCTTGTGCATGCGATGTTTTGTTGTGTGAATAAGTCATCATTCACGCGGCACCAATAAGGGAAGGCTTTGCTGTAGAGCCTGTAAAATAAATCGTGCAACAAGTGGGGTAGGGGTCAGAATAGACTGAGATGAGGCAGCCTTATCACGGGCTAAAGCTGGTCAAAATTCTCGTCTTTAAGGAGGCGAGGAGGCTAAAAATATCCATTAGATTGCATGGGGATGCATTTCATGTCCGTTGCAATAAATTTAAAAGAGGTAAATTATGAAAAGTTTTTTGAAAAAAATATCCATTGTTTTGGTGATGATAGCATTAACAACAGGTGTTTCTCATGCTGGAGTTTATGAACAAAACGGTTATCTCAATTCGGTTCAAGTCGTTAGCGCAGGAGCACAATGTCGCCTAGAGCTCAGATACGGTATCCGCCCTACTTCAGACATTCAAAAAGGTATTTGGGGCTGTGATAACATTGTTGGAAAAAGTATTTTGGATTTGGCAAAAACCGCAGTCATTTTGAACAGAAAAGTAATGGTTATTTTTGAAGCGGGTCATGTGCCAGCAAAAAGGGTTTTAGCCATCACTTTAAAATAAGATCAATAGGGGTTTTTCTCCCTTTTTATATCTGTAACGCTTCAAGAGGTTACAGGTATAAAATATGGAGTGTATATCAAAGGTATAAAAATGTTTCAAAGAGCATTCTCAGTATTTTTAGTGACAGTTTTATTTTTTTTCTTTTCAGATGTAAATCTGTCATATGCTATTGATCCTCCCCATATGGTTTTCCG
>NZ_JBHILT010000107.1:0-1256 GCF_042193405.1 Bartonella sp. TT110JLCBS | reverse complement strand
AACAAATCATAACTATTTATTAACCACATTTTGGTTCATTTAGAAAGATGTTTTATTTATAGAAAACAATATTTTATTATACAATTTCTGATGTGATACGTGATGAATCTTATTGAGAAAGAATGAGAGAGAAGAGAGCTAAAGTTATCCACAGATCATGGGGTTATGCACCCCATATCTTAAGATTGACCAGTGACATATGCCGCCCATTTATCCATATAGACACGACGCTGTTCTAGATAGTCAGTACGACGATAGGCACGCTCTACTTTGCCGCCAACTGTATGACCTAGAATGGTTTCAGCGACTTCATAGGGGGCATCGGTTGTTTCAGCAAGCCAATCGCGTAAACTAGAGCGAAATCCATGCGGACGTGCTTCAAGTCCAATCTGTTGCATATATTGTGACATGCAATTCTCACCAAGAGGACCTCGACCAGTTGCAGAAAAAAAGAAATCATTGCGTGAAAGCGAGCGCGCTTGTTTTAAAATGTCTAATGCCTCTGTTGATAAAGGCACACGAAACTCTTTTGTAGTATCACGCTTTCCTTTCATATTTTCAGCAGGGATTGTCCAGATATCACCTTCAATCTGATCTTTATGGATATAACGTAAAGGGCGTGTACGAACCCCTGTCAGAATAAGCAAGCGCAAAGCTAAATGTGTCATTGTTATCGTTTTACTGAGTGTCTGATAAAAGGCAGGAACATCTTTCCAATCCATGGCTGGTATATTTTGTGTTTTATGGAGTTGTTTACCTAAAAGAGCACGTGCTTTTGTTGTTGCTTGTAAATCAACATCTAATCCTAAGGCAGCCGCATGTTTGAGACATATATTAAGACGATTCAGTGCTTTCTCTGCTGTTGCAGCTTTTGAATGCCAAATGGGAGTAAGAACATTGCGTATTTCTGTTTGTGTAATCTCAGAAACCGGCAGACAGCCTAATTTGGGCAGAATATAAAGCCGTAAAGGTAAAAACCAGTCTCCAGCCTTACCATCATCTTTTAATTCAGCTTTACGACTTTCAAAAGCATCTAGAGCAATATCTTTTAAGTAATGGAGATTGCTTATTGCCTCACGCTTTTGTTTATCGCGTTCTTTAATGGGGTCACGCCCTTCATGCAAAACAGAACGCCACCCAGTTGCCAATTCACGGGCTTGTTTTAAAGAGACATCTCTCAAGGCACCCAAGCCCATTTCACGGCGCCGACCATGAATGGTATAGCGATAAATCCATTGAGCACCTCCATCTTTACG
>NZ_JBHILT010000106.1:0-1267 GCF_042193405.1 Bartonella sp. TT110JLCBS | reverse complement strand
AGGTGATAAGAAACCTCATAGTAAAAAACTGTTTGAGATTTATTCTTGTGGTCTAAAAACCAATCGTGATGCTTGGGTATACAATTCAAGCCATGAAATTTTAGCTAAAAACATAAGTAATATGATTGCCTTCTATAACAGTGAAGTAAAGCGTTTTAATAATGCTTATGGACATGTTGATCGTAAAACACTTACAAAAGTTGTAGACAATTTCGTCAATACAGATGCCAGAAAAATCAGTTGGAGCCGTGCTCTTAAACAAGATTTAGCAAAAGGAAAGATTTTTAAATTTGAAGCTACATGCCTTATGCAAAGTTTATATCGTCCTTTTACACAACAGTGGCTCTATTACAATCGTGCCTTTAATGAAATGGTTTTACAAATGCCGCGAATATTTCCGATAGGGGAAACGGTTGAAAATATGGTAATACAAATTACAGGTATAGGAGCAAGAAGATTTTCTGTATTGATGAATAAAGCCTTACCTAGTTTAGATGCAATAGAAAAAGGTCAATGCTTTCCAAGATATTTTTACGAACACACTCCAGTTTCAAAGAGTAAAAATAAAAACCAATCCCTTTTATTTACAAACTCTATAGAAGAAAGCACAACAGCTGGTTTACAAAGGCGTGATGCCATTACTGATGAGGGACTAGAACATTTTAAAGCCGCTTATCCTAATCAAACCATAACAAAAGATGATTTGTTCTATTATGTTTATGGGATTTTACATTCGGAAGATTACCGTGCTCGTTATGCTGATAACCTCTCTAAAGAATTGCCTCGTATCCCTTGTGTAAAGAATGCTGAAGATTTTTGGAAGTTTGTAACAGCTGGGCGTGAATTGGGTCATTTGCATGTAAATTATGAAGATGTGGAACCTTATCCCGTGACCTTTAAAAAGGGTAATCCAAAATTTACAGAGATCTCTAATCCTGAGAAATTCTATTACGTTACAGAAATGAAATTCGCAAAAGCAGGTAAAGAAAAAGATAAATCAACTGTTATTTACAATAGCAATATCACAATGACAGATATACCTAAGGAAGCTTATGCGTATATCGTTAATGGTAAACCCGCTCTTGAATGGGTTATGGGGCGTCAATGTGTAAAGACTGATAAAAAGAGTGGCATTGTTAATGATGCCAATCGCTATGCTGTTGAAACCATTGGCAACCCTGCCTACCCTTTAGAGTTATTTCAGAGGGTTATTACCGTAAGTTTAGAGACAATGAAAATCGTTAAGAACCTACCAAAACTAGAAATT
>NZ_JBHILT010000105.1:0-1280 GCF_042193405.1 Bartonella sp. TT110JLCBS | reverse complement strand
TTAAGCAAACAACAGTGGAATGGTAGGACGACAAGTGATGAGTGCATTTCATATCATATTTACTACCTCTTATTATAGTATTTTCCTTGTCCTTATGCATGATTATCAACTGGAATTGGTGCTATTTACGCTATATTGTTCTGTGAGCAGGATTCCGGGGCCCGATGCAATTAGGAGTGAAATTGAGGGTGTTTCTAGCGTGTAGAGTGAGAAAAGAGCTTAAAGTTGGCTGACACGGGCAGGACACACCCGTGTCTCAAGTGATGCAAATCCTAGCCTGATGCGCAAAAGAGTTTAAATCCTAACACAGGAGTGTCTCAGGCAGAACACGGTCACCACACGCCCGTGTCCCAAGTACTGAAAATCACAGGAAATGTTATCTCAAGACTGATACGGGCACGGTGCTCATATCACGGTCGTGTGCTACCTGACACGGGGGGCACACGCCTGTGTGCCAAGTGGTGAATATCACAGGAGTTTCACCCCAGGATTACACCGAAGACTACATGGTCTGAACACGCCCGTGTCCAAACCGTGTCGGGCCCCGAATCAGCCTTTTTAACTCCAGAAATTAGGGTTCTATCTTATCTTTTGTTCGGGGATTCATCTCTCCACCGGGAGGACGTTAATGAGATCGAAGATCAAGCTTCACCAAACCGCTTAAGGAGATCAAGGACTAGTAGGAGGCATAGCAAGAGGTGGAGAGTTGGCGCATGGACACTACAAGGGAGACTATCTTGTGGATTGAAGGGGGTTCTTTCTCTCTTTCTTTGTTCTTTCCTTTGTCTTTCCTTGTGTACCTGCCCTCAGGGGCTAACTGGCCATAGTGCTTTGGTTGTGAATAAATGTCAGACTGTATTGCTTATTCACTCATTGTATTTGACTATGGAGTTCTAATTGATTCTTGTGTTAATCTTGTGTTGCATAACTGTAGTGTATTTGGAATGCATGGTTGTTAGGGTGACAGGCTAGCAAAACCGTAGTGTATTCTTGAGTGCATAGATGCAACATTGCTATTGAGCACACACACGTCTCATTGGGATGTACCGAGGTAGTTGATTAGATTGAGATAGAGTGCAGGAAGCTGTGCAAATATCCAAAGGGATTTACTCTTGCATTTGTCAATTACTCTTTCCTAATCTCATCCGCCACCATTATCACTGTCTTTACTTTACTTGTTTGTTTGGACACCAACCTTTTCTATTTGTGCACTAGACATCGAAGGATCGATTGGTACTTTAAGTACAGTGCTCTGTGGTGCGACGACCCTGCTCTTCATT
>NZ_JBHILT010000104.1:0-1284 GCF_042193405.1 Bartonella sp. TT110JLCBS | reverse complement strand
GCCGCGCGTGGTTTTAATGCCATGAGTGCCCGTATTCAGGCAGGAGGCAAACATATTGAAGATGCTTTTGCCAATATTGGGCTTTCTCGCGAAAAATTCATGCAAGATCTGGACAAAGATGCCACCGGTACCTTGGTACGCTTTTTTAATGTGTTGGGTAAATCCGAACAGGGCATGCGCTCGCTGATTGCCATTGCTGGGCGCGATTTTACTGGTGATTTTGCCAAATTGGTGGGTAACCCAGAATTGTTAGGGCAAGCTTTAGATTATGTGAAAGATCCACAAGTCTTTAAAGGTTCTGTAGAACAAGAAGCAGACAAACAAGCAACCGGTGCCATGCGGCAATTTGAACTCTTACAAAACCGCATTGTGGCTTTAGGGATTAGCATTGGTGAAGTGCTTCTGCCTCCTCTCAACAGTCTCATGGAAACTGTTGGTAATTTTACTAATGGGCTTATGGCGTGGGCGAATGCGCACCCAACTTTAACAAGCGCCATTATCAAAACCATTGCTGCCCTGATGGCTTTTAATATTGCTCTACGGGTTTTGCGCTTTACTCTTGCCGGTACACGCCTTGGGCTTCTTCAATTGATGGGCTCTTTTATCAAGATGGGTGCTGTTAGTCGTGGTCTTTCTGCAAGCTGGCGGGGCTTAGCAGCCGCAGGGCGCTCCGCTGGGCTTGCTAACCGCGGGTCTTGGGGCAAGTTCACTCCGACTCTTACGCCCCATAACTTTACTGGTAGGGGCTTTACGGGGGATTGCTGTCTCAGGAAGTGCATTTGCTGCCTCTTTTGGTTGGATCGGGACAGTGATCGAAGTGGTTGGAGCTGGTATTGCCTCTGTTGTGGGGGGTATTTTTACCCCGATCGGGGCGGTCATTGCTGCTGTTGTGGCGGTCATATTGGCTGCTGGTTTTGCTTTGTGGAAATATTGGGATCGTTTTTCTTCTTTTATGAAGGGCTTTGCACGGGGGGTATCTCGGGCTTTTGGGCAAGCCTTTGAAGCTGTTATGCGCTTTTTTGGTGCTGATACCACCACCATTACGCGTTGGAAAAATATAATCGCCAATGCTTTTGATCTCTCTCAAGTTTGGCAAAAGTTTAAACAAGAGCTTTCCTCTGTTGCCGAGTGGTTTGGCAATTTGTGGGAGGGCGTTAAACAAAGCTTTTCCAACTTTTGGCAATGGTTGAAGAGTTTTTTTACACAGGAAAAGCTCTCGGAGAGTGCCAAGGCTGGTATGGAACAAGCGGGCGAAGATCTGGCTAATTCGATTGTCGATGGCTT
>NZ_JBHILT010000103.1:0-1308 GCF_042193405.1 Bartonella sp. TT110JLCBS | reverse complement strand
CAACCAACAAATATTTCAGGAATGGCACTATATTAGCTTCTTTTTGAAGAAATTTTGTTTGTATCACTACTCGTCATTCTTTTTATGAACCATTTTATCTTTAATCAGAGAAATATATTGATTTATAATGATAGTTTCTCGTTTTTCAGATCGAATAAGAGACTCGAAAATCGTGAGATTTTCACATTCCAAACTTGGTTATACAGCAGAAAATCAAAAAAGTTTTATTTTTTTAAAGGCTGTTCATTCGTATCTTATGAAATTTCTAGATGTGCTTTTCAGATTCGATTTTACGCTTTAAATGTAATTTTAAAAGTGGCAAAGTGGCTTCGACTTCTTCTATATCATTGAGGTTTTGAATAAGCTCTTGCAATCTTCCATAAAGCTCTGCTGCTAATTCCGCAACATCTTCAGGAGAAAGTGTTATTTTTGCATCATGATAGGTCGTATAAACTAAATGTCCCAGCTTTTTCATCAGCCCAGTAGGAATCGCCTGCGGTTTAAAACCAGCTGCTTTCGCCTTTGCCATATCTGAAAACATCTCGCCATTGCCCGTCACAAGCCAATCTAAGGAAATACCACAAATTTCTTGATATTTGGAGAGCGCAGAGGCTGTAGGCTCACTTATACCAGTTTCATAAGTTCCTACAGAGCCAGCAGTGATACCAAGATGTTCAGCAAACTGCTTACGCTCTGTAAAACCAAGAGCGTGACGCACTTTACGAAAACGTTTTGCCAACTCAGTTTTAGGTTTTGCTTCCGGACGAGCCAAAAAACACTCCAAAATCAATATAATTGTTGACTAAATAATTATATTGATTTATATCTATTATTACTGCTCCTTAAAAAGAGCAGTTATCACATACATAACCCCACAAAAACGGATGTTACAGCATCCATTCAAGCAGGAGCGAAAATTATGACAATTACAAAAATGCAATCGCCGTGGTATTTTACTGAACTGCGCCCCTGTAATATAACCTTGGAAAAACTCAAGCCTATCAGAGGCTATTTTCCAGAGTCAAAAACATTTGGACACAGCCCAATGAAAAAGCTAAATGCGCCACTGCCAACTCTATCAGTTTGCATGCCAAGCCAATTCTTGCCAACTGCTTTCTCACAAGTCGCAGTCATATTCTTTCAAAAGCAAAAAGCCTAATACGATTCTCTTCATTCCATGCTGTGCAATATACCACTGAAATCTTATTACAAAAATATGCTAATGCATTTCCCATAGGTTTTTATAAGGTAAAAAGTTTATCAATGTCTAAAAATCAATATAAAATAGGCAAAATAATTGGTATTCTA